>NZ_JBHTWX010000022.1:0-70010 GCF_042792155.1 Kitasatospora sp. NPDC056651
GGCCGGGGTCTGACCCCGGCCCGGGCCTCCGGGGTCCGCCCTACGGCATGGCGTGCAGGTGCGAGCCGATGGTGCTCGCGACCGGGTTGCCCGCCTTGGCGTCCCAGTTGGTCGACCAGGTCATCGCGCCGCCGATGCCCGGCCAGGTGGTGTCCGGCTTGTAGCTTCCGCAGTTGGTGCCGGAGGCCAGGCAGTCCAGCGCGTTGTTGACGGTGCCGGCGGCGAGGTACCCGCCGCCCGCGGCGCTGGTGGAGGCCGGCACCCCGAGGCCGACCTGGTCGGGCCGCAGCCCGCCCTTGAGCTGGATGCAGGCCAGACCGGTGAGGAAGTTCTCGGTGCCCTGGGAGTAGACGTTCCCGTCGCAGCCGTTCATCGCACCGGAGTTGTAGTACTGCATGTTGACGATGGTGAGGATGTCCTTCACGTTCAGCGCCAGCTTGAAGTACTCCATGCCGGTCGACTGCATGTCGATCGTCTGCGGCGCCATGGTGAGGATGAATCCGCTCCCCGCCTTCGCGGCCAGGGCGTGCAGCGCCTGGCCCATGTAGGTGGAGCTGATGCCGTTCTCCAGGTCGATGTCGATCCCGTCGAAGCCGTAACTCTGCATCAGCGCCCAGGCGGTGCTGGTGAACGTCGCGGCGGAGGCGGAATCGCCCACCCAGACGGTGCCGTTCTGGCCGCCGATCGAGAGCACCACCCGTTTTCCGGCCGCCCGCTTGGCCGCGATGTCGGCCTTGAACTGGGCGTCGGTGTAGCCGCCGAGGCGGGTGGAGAGGGCGGGGTCGAGGGTGAAGCTCAGGCCGCCGCGGGTGGCCGTGGCGTCCGCGAAGGAGACCGCGATGATGTCGTAGGCGGCCGGGACGTCGCTGATCCGCTGGACGGTGGCGCCGTTGTCGAAGTTCTGCCAGTAGCCGGTGAGGATGTGCTTGGGCAGGTTCGGCGGCTTGCCGGTGGAGGTGGGGGTCGGGCTCCCGGTGCCGGGGTCGGTGGGGGAGGGGCTGCCGGGGTCCGTCGGGCTCGGTGAGGCGGTGACGGTGGCGGTCGGGCTCGGGGAGGGCTGCGGGCCGCCGGGTCCGAGCAGCGAGACGTCGTCGGCGAGGAAGGCCGGCTGTCCGTACCAGCCGTGCAGGTAGACGGTGACGCTGGTGGTGTTCGGGCCGGTGGTGAAGCTGGTGCTCAGCTGGCTCCAGCTGTTGCCGCCGGGGGTCCAGGTGCTCGGATCGGTGCCGCCGGTGCCGCGGGCGCCCAGGTAGACGTACGAGCCCTGCACCCAGGAGCTCAGGGTGTACGAGGAGGAGGGCTTCACCGAGACGGTCTGGGCGCACTCGCCGGTGTCGCTCCCGGCCGGGGTGGACTGCAGCGCGTACGAGCCGGAGTGCGCGGTGGTCTGGACGGTGCCGTTCGAACAGGTCCAGCCGGACAGGTTGCCGGTCTCGAAGCCGCCGTTGGTGATCAGGTCGGAATCCGCGGCGTGGGCGCCGGTGCCGTCGGCGAGTGCGAGCCCGCTCAGGCCCAGGGCGATGGCACTGGCGCCGGCGAGCAGCGGACGGAGGGCGCGTGGGCGCCGGTGTCGGGCAGGTGGCATGACTCCATCTCCAGTGGGGGAGGCCCGGCGGCGCCTCGTGGGGGAGGAACGCCGTCCGGGGTGTCGATGTGCGCGTGCGGGAGCTACCGACAACTCAAGTCCCGGTCGGGAACGGAGACTTGCCTCACAAGGTGGAGTAGACCAATCCGACTGTCAAGAGCGCCTAGGCGGCCTTTGGCACGTCTCGCGCTTCGGCGGGCTCGGCGGGCTCGGCGAGCGCGGCGGTCAGCGCGGCGATCCGGGCCGAGGCCAGGCCGTCGCCGTACGGGCTGGGGGTGGCCGCCAGCCGGGTGAGCCGTTCGGGGGTGTCGGAGAGCCATTCGCGGGCCAGGACGCCCAGGTCCCCGCCCGGCGGCACCAGCGCGGCGAAGCCGGCCGCCACGGCCTCCGGGCGTTCGGTGGAGCGGCGCACCACCAGCAGCGGGCGGCCGAGCACGGTGCACTCCTCCTGCACGCCGCCGGAGTCGGAGACCAGCAGGGCGGCGTGGCCGGCCAGGCCCAGGAAGTCGCCGTAGCCGACCGGACCGGTGACGGCGAGGCGCTCCAGCAGGCCGTCCAGGCCGAACCGCTCGACGGCGGCCCGGGTGCGCGGGTGCATCGGGAACAGCACCGGGGTGCCGGTCCGGGCGATCCGGTCCAGTTCGGCGAGCACCGCGCCGAGCGCCTCGGCGGTGTCGGTGTTCTCCGGGCGGTGCACGGTGGCCAGCACGTACCCGTCCGGGCGCAGCCCGTGGGCGGCGAGCAGCGCGGCGCGGGCGGCGCCGTCCGGCAGCTGACGGCGGACCACCTCGACGACGGTGTTGCCGGTGAGCGCGATCCGCTCCTCGGCCAGCGACTCGGCGCGCAGGTTGGCGACGTTCTCCCCGGTGGCGGCGCAGAGCAGGTCGGAGACGTGGTCGACCATCACCCGGTTGTGCTCCTCGGGCATCGCCCGGTCGAAGCTGCGCAGCCCGGCCTCGACGTGGACCAGCGGGATCCGCCGGGCGTTGGCGGCCAGCGCTCCGGCCAGGGTGGCGTTGGTGTCGCCCTGGACGACCACGGCGGCGGGGCGGTCCTCGGCGAAGGCGGCGTCCAACTGGCCCAGCGACCGGGCGATCTGGCCGGCCCGGGGGCGGCCGCCGACCCCGGTGAGCAGCTCGGGCCGGGGCAGGTCGAGGTCCCGCAGGAAGCGGCCGGACATCGCCTCGTCCCAGTGCTGGCCGGTGTGCACCAGCCGGGTGGCGGCGCCGAGTTCGTGGATCAGCGGGGCGAGCTTGACCAGTTCGGGGCGGGTGCCGAGGACGACGGCGACGCTGGACGGGGGCAGGCACATGCTCAAGCGGGGCTCCGGTGGGACGTTGTGCGGGGGGAGTCGGGGTGGGCTCAGGACTCGAGCGCGGTGGGGGCGCCGAGCGCGACCTTCTCGGCGTTGCGGCGGGTCTTGGCCCAGCCGTTGCGGCCGAGCAGCATCCGGACGGCGGCCCGGGCGGCGACCACGAACAGGTGGTAGGCGTAGAGCCAGACCAGGACGCCCCAGAGCAGCCCGGTGAGCCGGGAGCGGTCGGGGTGGACGAGCCGGCGGTAGGCGGAGCCCCAGAGCACCATCGGCAGCGTGGCGAGCGCGAGGACCAGCAGCATCCACGGGCCGAACCTGAGGTGGAACTCGGTGGTCTCCTCGGGGAAGAGCACCAGCCCGGCGCCGGTGATCCCGAGCGAGAGCGGGAGGAGCAGCACCAGCAGCACGCAGACCACGGGCTGGAGGAAGGTGTACAGCACCTCGGCCTTGCCGGCCGGGGTGTAGTGCGGCGAGCGCAGCACCCGGCCGGTGTAGCGCAGGCACTGCATGTTGCCCTGGGCCCAGCGGGTGCGCTGGGTGAGGAAGCGGCGCGGCGAGATCAGGGCCTCCTGGGAGACCTGGGCCTCGGTGACGTGGGTGAGCCGCCAGCCGGCCAGCCGCAGGTCGAGGCCGGACTCGTAGTCCTCCAGCAGGGCGCGCTCCGGCCAGGGGCGGCCGGCCCGGCCCTCCTCGGCGGTCAGCGAGTCGAGGGCGGTGAGCCGGACGAACTGGCCGTTGCCGCCGAGGCCGACGCTGCCGGTGCGCCGGCGCAGCAACTGCATGCCGGCGTTGTTGGCCTGGAACTCGATGTCCTGCATCCGCACCAGTGCGCGGGCCAGGGCGTTCGAGACCCGGCCTCGGCCGGGCAGCGGGAGCCCGTCGTCGGCGTCGCGCATCCGGACGCCGATCTGGACGGCGCCGGTGTCGGGGCGGCCGAGTGCCTTGGCGTTGCAGACCTGGGCGAGGGTGCCCGGGTCGAGCTGCCCGTCCGCGTCGACCACGCCGATCACCACCCGGGAGCGGTCGGTGCCCTCGGGCAGCCAGGCGGAGATCTCCCGGTAGGCGGCGTTGAGGGCGGCGCCCTTGCCGATCCGGGCGTGCGGGCGGCGGCGCTGGACCAGGTGGATCCGCGGGTCGCGGGCCGCGGCGGCGAGCACCAGCTCGCGGGTGGCGTCCTCGCTGTCGTCGTCGATCACCCACAGGTGGGCCTCGGGCGCGCTGGTCCGCAGGCCGTCCAGGGTCTGGGTGACCACGGCCTCCTCGTCGCGGCAGGGGATCACCAGGTGCCACCGGAGGGCGGAGGGGTCGCCGGGCTCGGCGGGGCGGTTGTGCCGGAAGGCGTGCCGGGAGCCCGCCCAGTACACGAGGAAGCGTCCGAAGACGACGGCCATGTAGCCGACGAGGGCCAGCGAGATCAGTCCGGCGACCCAGACGACGGCGTCCTCGCGAAGCACGATCCATTCGTGCAGGGCGTCGGGCATGGCGCAGTGCTCCTCGTGATCAAAGGCTAGCGGCTCCTATTGGTTGCGAATCGATGCTCCATTGCAGTGCAAATCGCCAAATCGATAGTAAGTGGAGGAAATTGGATGATCATGGGAAAGAACGGGCAAAGTGGTCGTTCTCACCCCGTGAGGACGACCCGCCGGCGCTCCGTAGACTGTGGTCGTGAGCGACAAGGCCGACCCGAACCCGTACACCCTCCGCCCCGCCGACGGCGACACCGGCGACGCCCTGCGCGACGTCGAGGTGGAGCTCTCCAAGCGCTGGCCGGAGAACAAGCTGGAGCCCTCGCTCGACCGGATCGAGGCGCTGATGGACATCCTGGGCCAGCCCCAGCGGTCCTTCCCCTCCATCCACATCACCGGCACCAACGGCAAGACCTCCACCGCCCGGATGATCGAGCAGCTGCTCAACACCTTCGAGCTGCGCACCGGCCGCTACACCAGCCCGCACGTGGAGTCCGTCACCGAGCGGATCAGCCTGGACGGCGCCCCGATCACCCCCGAGCGCTTCGTCGAGGTCTACCGCGACATCGAGCCCTACGTGCGGATGGTCGACGCGGGGCAGCCGGTGGCGATGTCCTTCTTCGAGGTGCTGACCGGCATGGCCTACGCGGCCTTCGCCGACGCCCCGGTGGACGTCGCCGTGGTCGAGGTCGGCATGGGCGGCTCCTGGGACGCCACCAACGTCATCGACGCCGCCGTCGCGGTGATCACCCCGATCGGACTGGACCACACCGACAAGCTCGGCGAGACCACCGGTGAGATCGCCGTCGAGAAGTCCGGGATCATCAAGTCCGGCTCCGTCGCGGTCGTCGCCCAGCAGCAGCTGGACGCCGCCCAGCAGATCCTGCGCCGCGCCGTCGAGGTGGACGCCACGGTCGCCCGCGAGGGCATGGAGTTCGGCGTGATCCGCCGTGAACTCGCCGTCGGCGGCCAGCTGGTGACACTGCGCGGACTCGGCGGCGAGGAGTACGAGGACGTCTTCATCCCGCTGCACGGCGAGTACCAGGCGCACAACGCCGCCCTCGCCCTGGCCGCGGTCGAGGCGTTCTTCGGCGTCGGCGGCGCGCGCGGCGGGCAGCTCGACGTGGACAAGATCCGCCAGGCCTTCTCCGGCGTCTCCTCGCCGGGCCGCCTGGAGATCGTCCGCCGCAGCCCCACGATCATCCTGGACGCCGCCCACAACCCGCACGGCGCCCGCGCCACGGTCGCCGCGATCACCGAGTCCTTCGGCTTCACCCGGCTCGTCGGCGTGATCGGCACCTCCGGGGACAAGGACGTGGCCGGCGTGCTGGAGGCCTTCGAGCCGGTCCTGGCCGAGGTCGTCATCACCCAGAACTCCACCCACCGCGCGATGGACGTCGACGCGCTCGCGGCCCTCGCAGTCGAGGTCTTCGGCGAGGACCGCGTCCAGGTCGAGCCCCGGCTCGACGACGCCATCTCCGCCGCCGTCGCCCTCGCCGAGGAGGAGGGCGACCTCGGCGGCGCCGGGGTGCTGGTCACCGGTTCGGTCATCACGGTGGGCGAGGCCCGCCTGCTGCTCGGGAGGAAGTGACATGAGGACGCTCTGCTCCTCGACGTTGATCGGCGAAGCGCTGCTGATCATGTTCGCGGCACTGGTCGCGATGCGGCTCTCCGACGTCTCCAACGGGGAGATCTGGGCGGTCAGCGGCATCGCGATGGCGCTGTGCGTCCTGCTCTGCGGCATGATCAGCCGCCCCGGCGCCGTGCAGATCGGCTGGGCGCTGCAGATCGGCCTGATCGCCAGCGGCTTCATCCTGCCGACCATGTTCGGCCTCGGCGTGGTCTTCGCCGGCCTGTGGTGGTGCTCGGTGCACTACGGCCGCAAGGTGGACGACTTCAAGGCCGCCCGGGCCGCCGCCGAGGCCGCCGCGGTACAGGCCTGAGGCCCGGACCGGCGAGCCGACACGCCGCTCACGCAAGGTAATCTCTGCCTTGTCGGCGCTCGTCGACCCGACTGTCTGTCTAACCGAATCCCCAGGAGACGCACCGTGTCCCAGCGCACTCTCGTCCTGCTCAAGCCCGACGCCGTCCGCCGCGGTCTGGCCGGCGAGATCATCAGCCGCATCGAGCGCAAGGCCGGCTGGCGCTTCGCCGCCATCGAGCTGCGCACCTTCGACCGGGCCACGCTGGAGGAGCACTACGCGGAGCACGTCGGCCGCCCGTTCTACGAGCCGCTGCTGGAGTTCATGACCTCCGGCCCCTCGATCGCGCTGATCGTCGAGGGCGAGGAGGTCGTGAAGGGCGTCCGGATGCTGGCCGGCGCCACCAACCCGCTGGAGGCCGGGGCCGGCACCATCCGCGGCGACTACGCGACGATCACCCGCGAGAACCTGATCCACGCCTCCGACTCCGTGGAGTCGGCCGAGCGCGAGATCAAGATCTTCTTCCCCGCGCACGTCTGATCCGGACCGGGCGACACGCCCGGCGGGACGGGGCGCGACACGCCCGGGGGACCTTCGTACCGCCCCGGTCGGGACCATTGGCCCGGCCGGGGCATTCTTATCGTGAAATAGGGAACTGGCGGCGCCGACACGGCGTCCCAATCCTCGGAGATGCGATCACGCCCCGGACAATGGACGGCATGCCCCACGTCGACGTCCGTACCGCGCCGCGTGACTACGATGGACGCGACTCAAGGGCCCGGTAAGGCAGCTCAGCTGGTCTCCGCCCAAGCGTGGGCGCGCGCATCCGTCCACCCCCCCCATGAACTCCGAGCCCGGGAAGGCACCCACACCCCATGGCGAGCAACCTGTCGTTCATCGGCCGCGACTTGGCGATCGACCTCGGAACAGCCAACACGCTGGTGTACGTCAGGGGCAAGGGCATCGTCCTGAACGAGCCGTCCGTCGTCGCGGTGAACACCAACACCGGCGGCATCCTCGCCGTCGGCGCCGAGGCCAAGAAGATGATCGGCCGCACCCCGGGCAACATCGTCGCCATCCGCCCGCTCAAGGACGGCGTGATCGCCGACTTCGAGATCACCGAGCGGATGCTGCGGTACTTCATCCTCAAGATCCACCGCCGCCGCTACCTCGCCCGCCCGCGCGTCGTCGTCTGCGTGCCCTCCGGCATCACCGGCGTCGAGCGCCGCGCCGTCATCGAGGCCTCCTCGCAGGCCGGCGCCCGCCAGGTGCACATCATCGAGGAACCGATGGCCGCCGCCATCGGCGCCGGCCTGCCCGTCCACGAGGCCACCGGCAACATGGTCGTCGACATCGGCGGCGGCACCACCGAGGTCGCCGTGATCTCCCTCGGCGGCATCGTCACCGCCCAGTCCATCCGGGTCGCCGGCGACGAGCTGGACAACGCGATCGTCCAGCACATCAAGAAGGAGTACTCGCTGCTCCTCGGCGAGCGCAGCGCCGAGCAGATCAAGATGAGCATCGGCAGCGCCTTCGGCCTGGAGGGCGAGAAGGACGAGCACGCCGAGATCCGCGGCCGCGACCTCGTCAGCGGCCTGCCCAAGACCGTCGTCATCTCCGCCGCCGAGGTCCGCGAGGCCATCGACGAGCCGGTCAACGCGATCATCGACGCGGTCAAGACCACCCTCGACCAGTGCCCGCCCGAGCTGGCCGGCGACGTCATGGACCGGGGCATCGTGCTCACCGGCGGCGGCGCCCTGCTGCGCGGCCTGGACGAGCGGCTGCGCCGCGAGACCGGCATGCCGATCCACATCGCGGAGAACCCGCTGGACTCCGTCGCACTCGGCTCCGGCAAGTGCGTCGAGGAGTTCGAGGCACTCCAGCAGGTGCTCGACGCGTCGCCGCGTCGTTGACAGGACGCCACACCACCGGCACCCCGCACCACATCCGACACTCGACTCAACAGGCCGCCGCCCGGGCACCACAGCCCCGGGCGGCGGCCAGGTACGAAGGGGCAGTACCAGCACCGTGAGGGACACCCGAGAGAGCCGGCTCCTGCTCATCCTGCTGGTGGCCGTCGCCTTCGCGCTGATCACCGTGGACATCAAGGGCGGTGAGGACTCCCCGCTCGGCCCGGCCCGACACGCGGCCGCCAGCGTCCTCGGCCCGGTCGAGCGCGGCGCCGCCACCGTCGTCGACCCGGTCGCCGACACCGTCCGCGCCTTCCGCGACGCCGCCACCGACAGCGGCCGCACCGACCAGCTCGCCCGCGAGAACACCGAACTGCGGCAGAAGCTCGCCTCCTCCGACATGGCCACCGGCCGCACCAAGCAGCTCGACGACCTGCTGCGCACCGCCGGCACCGGCGGCTACACCGTCAAGGCCGCCCAGGTCATCGCGATCGGCCCGGCCCAGGGCTTCTCCTGGACCATCACCATCGACGCCGGCAGCGACGACGGCCTCACCCGCGACATGACGGTGATCAACGGCCAGGGCCTGGTCGGCCGGATCACCACCGTCGCCCCGACCACCGCCACCGTGCTGCTCGCCTCCGACCCCGGCTTCTCGGCCGGCACCCGGCTGGAGGGCACCGGCGAGATCGGCTTCGCCTCCGGCGGCGGCGACAGCCCGATGAAGGTCTCCCTGCTCAACGGCAAGGCCCAGGTCAAGGCCGGCGACCGGCTGGTCACCTTCGGCTCGCAGAGCGGCCGGCCGTTCGTGCCCGGCGTCCCGGTCGGCAAGGTCACCGAGGTCCAGGCCAACGCCGGCCAGCTGACCAAGACCGTCCTGGTCGAGCCCTTCGTCCAGTTCACCCGGCTGGACCTGGTCGGCGTCGTGGTGGTGCCGCCCCGCACCGACCCGCGCGACGCCGTCCTGCCGCCGGCCCCCGCGCCGGGACAGCCCGCCGCCCCGGCCTCCGCGCCCGCCGCCCCGCCCGCCACGCCCACTGGGGGGAACTGAGCCATGCGCCTCGCCCGCATCCCCGTCTCCGCCGGCCTCATCCTGCTCGGCCTGATCCTCCAGGTCAGCGTGTTCGGCCGGCTCCAGCTCCCGGGAGCCACCCCGGACATACTGCTGCTCGTCGTGGTCGGCCTCGCCATGGTCTACGGGCCCACCGGCGGCTGCCTGGTCGGCTTCGCGGGCGGCCTGCTGGCCGACCTCGCACCGCCCTCCGACCACGCGATCGGCCGCTACGCGCTGGTGCTCTGCCTGATGGGCTACGCCGCCGGACTGCTGCGCCCCGACCACGGCCGCCAGCGCTCGGTCGCCGGCTCGCTGCTGGTCGTCGGCGCCGCGTCGGTCGCCTCCACCCTGCTGTACGCGATGGTCGGCGCCCTGGTCGGTGACACCGCGGCCCGGCACGTCGGCCTCGGCGGCCTGGTGATCAGCGCCCTGCTCTACGACCTGCTGCTGGCGCCCTTCGTGGTGCCGCTGGTGATGTACCTCGGCCGCCGCTTCGGACGCGACCCGGTGGCCGCCGCCGACGACGACCAGGGCGGCTCGGGCCTCGGCACGCTGGCCCGCTACCGCACCACCCGCGAGTCCTCGACCGGCCCGGGGTACAAGAAGCGGCGCGT
This sequence comes from Kitasatospora sp. NPDC056651, assembly GCF_042792155.1. Classification (NCBI taxonomy): domain Bacteria; kingdom Bacillati; phylum Actinomycetota; class Actinomycetes; order Kitasatosporales; family Streptomycetaceae; genus Kitasatospora; species Kitasatospora sp. NPDC056651. The sequence continues at coordinate 9,867 of NZ_JBHTWX010000022.1, forward strand.
GCCCGGCTTCGCCCGCCGCCCGTAACCGGCCCGGCCCCGACCTCCCGACTTCCCCGCATCCTGGAGCGCACGAGACGTGAGCAACATCCCCGAGACCGGCCGCACCCGGCGGGTGACGATCCGGCTGGTGGTGTTGCAGATCCTGGTGCTGTCGCTGCTCGCCACCCTCGGCGGGCGGCTGTGGTACCTGCAGATCCGCAACGCCAAGGAGTACACCGCGAAGGCGACCGGCAACCACATCCGCGAGGTGGTCGAGCCGGCCGTCCGCGGCGAGATCCTCGACGCCTCCGGGCGGGTGCTGGCCGGCAACGAGACCCGCCTGGTGGTCTCGGTCAGCCGCACCTCGCTGCTCCAGCAGAAGGACGGCGGCAAGGCGGTCCTGGCCCGGCTGGCCGAGGTGCTGGGCATGCCCGCCAAGGACGTGCAGGAGAAGGTCCGGCTCTGTGACGCCAAGACCCCCCAGCCCTGCTGGAACGGCTCGCCCTACCAGCCGATCCCGGTCACCAAGGAAGCCACCACCCAGCAGGCGATGCAGATAATGGAGCGCCGCGAGGACTTCCCCGGAGTCACCGCGCAGCCCACCGCGGTGCGCCGCTACACCGGCGTCGAGGGCGCCAACATGGCCCAGGTGCTCGGCTACCTCTCGCCGGTCACCGACGAGGAGGTCAGCAAGACCGCCGCCAAGACCGGCCTGGACCGCTACCTGCCGGCCGACCAGATCGGCCGGGCCGGCCTGGAATCGGTGTACGACCGCGACCTGCGCGGCACCGCGGGCATCACCAAGCTGGAGGTGGACAACCTCGGCCGGGTGATCGGCACCGCCGGCACCGTCGCCCCGCAGACCGGCGACAACCTGGTCACCAGCATCGACGCCCGGGTGCAGAAGGTCGTCGAGGACAACCTCGGGCAGGCCATGGCCGACGCCCGGAACACCTTCGACAAGGTCACCAACCGCAACTACGAGGCCGACTCCGGCGCCGCCGTCGTGATGGACGTGCACACCGGGCGGATCGTCGCGATGGCGAGCGCCCCGACCTACGACCCGAACCTCTGGGTGGGTGGCATCACCGGCAAGGACTACCAGTCGCTGACCAGCAAGGAGTCCAACTTCCCGCTGCTGAACCGGGCGATACAGGGTCAGTCCGCCCCCGGCTCCACCTTCAAGGTCATCTCCACCACCGCCGCGGTGCAGGCCGGCTACTCGCTGGACGGCCACTACGACTGCCCGAAGAGCATGACCATCGGCGGCCGCGAGTTCAAGAACTTCGAGAGCGAGAACTTCGGCCAGATCTCCCTGGAGAAGGCGCTGGAGGTCTCCTGCGACACCGTCTTCTACGGTCTGGCGTACGACCAGTGGATGAAGGACGGCGGCATCAAGCCGAAGAAGGACCCGGGCGACTGGTTCTTCAAGACCGCCCACGAGTTCGGCCTCGGCGCCAAGACCGGCATCGACCTGCCGGCCGAGGTCACCGGCCGGGTCCCGGACCGGCAGTGGAAGCAGTCCTTCTACGACAACAACAAGGACGCCTGGTGCGCCCAGGGGCAGAAGGGCGGCAACAGCTACTCCGACCAGATCGCCCGCGAGAACTGCGTCGACGGCTACCAGATGCGCGCCGGTGACGCCGTCAACTTCGCCATCGGCCAGGGCGACACCCTCGTCACCCCGGTCCAGATGGCCCGGATCTACTCGGCGCTGGCCAACGGCGGCACCTTCTACCGGCCGACCATCGCCAAGGCCGTGATGAGCCCCGGCGGGAACGTCGTCCGCGAGATCGCCCCGCAGGCCGACGCCAAGTTCCCCGGCGACGAGAAGCTGCTCGGCTACATCAACCAGGCCACCGAGAGCGTCATCAAGAGCGGTACCGCGGCCTGGAAGTTCAACGGCTGGCCGCAGGACAAGATCGCGCTGCACGCCAAGACCGGCACCGCCGAGGTCGAGGGCAAGCAGACCACCTCCTGGCTGACCACGTACAGCAAGGACTACGCCGTCGTCATGACGATCAGCCAGGGCGGCACCGGCTCCGGCGGTTCCGGCGACGCCATCCGCCGGATCTACCAGGCGCTGTACGGCGTCGACGACAAGGGCAACATCGACAACGGCAAGGCGCTGCTGCCCGCCCCGCAGGCCGAGCTGCCCAAGTTCAACCCGGACGGCACCGCGATCATCAAGCCGGTCTCCTACGGCACCGACCCGGCGGCCGGCACCCGGGCCCCGGCCCTCGTCCCGGCGCCGCTCGACCCGGCCGCGGCACAGGCGGCCCCGGCGGCGGCCTTCCTCGACCAGGCGCCGCCGGCCGACCGTCCGGCGTCGTACACCGCGGCCGACGCCGCGCTCGAACCCGTGCGCGGACCGGGAAGGGGACGGGCATGACCTCCTACGGCTCGTACCGTCAGCTGCGGCTCGCCCCGCAGCGCAGCGGGGTCTCCAAGGCCCTGGCCAAGGACTCCCCGCTCTGGCGGCTGGACTGGATACTGCTGCTGGCCGCGCTGGCCCTCTCGGCCGGCAGCTCGCTGCTGGTCTGGTCGGCCACCCGCGGGCGCGACTCGCTGACCCACGGCGACCCGCAGTACTTCCTGTACCGGCACCTGACCAACTTCGTGGTCGGGCTGGTGCTGTGCGCCGTGGTGATAGGGATAGGGAGCCGACGCTTCCGCACCATAGTGCCGTTCCTGTACGTCGGCGTGATCCTGCTGCTGCTGGCCACGCTCAGCCCGCTGGGCTCGACCATCAACGGCGCGCACTCGTGGATCCAGCTCGGCGGCGGCTTCTCCGTCCAGCCCGCCGAGTTCGCCAAGCTGGCGATCGTGCTGGCGATGGCGGTCGTGCTGTCGGACCAGGTCGACGCGGGGGAGCGGGAGTTCCCCTCGCACCGGGCGGTGTTCCGGGCCCTGCTCTGGGCCGGGCTGCCGGCGGGCATAGTGCTGCTGATGCCGGACGCCGGCTCGGTGATGGTGATGGCCGCGATCGTGCTGGGCATCCTGCTCGGCTCCGGCGCGGCCAACCGCTGGGTGCTCGGCCTGCTGGTCGCGGGCACCGCCGGATGCGTGGCGATCTGGAAGTTCGGGCTGCTGAGCCAGTACCAGATCGACCGCTTCGCCGCCTTCGCCAACCCGCAGCTGGACCCGAACGGCGTCGGCTACAACACCGCGCAGGCCCGGATCGCGATCGGCTCGGGCGGCCTGACGGGCAAGGGGCTGTTCCACGGCACCCAGACCGTCGGGCAGTTCGTGCCGGAGCAGCAGACCGACTTCGTGTTCACGGTGGCCGGCGAGGAACTCGGCTTCGTCGGGGCGCTGGCGATCATCGCGCTGGTCGGCGTGGTCCTCTGGCGGGCCTGCCGGATCGCCCGGCAGGCGACCGACCTGTACGGCACGATCGTGGCGGCCGGGGTCATCGCCTGGCTGTCCTTCCAGGCCTTCGAGAACATAGGGATGTGCCTGGGCATCATGCCCGTCGCGGGCATCCCGCTGCCGTTCGTCTCCTACGGCGGCTCCTCGATGTTCGCCAACTGGATCGCCATCGGACTGCTCCAGGCGGTGCGCAGCCAGCGGCCGATAGCGGCCTGAGCGCGCGGCGGTACACGGCGGCACGCGGCGGGGCCGGTCCGGGAACTCCCGGGCCGGCCCCGTCCTCCTTCTCCGGAGGTGGTCACAGCAGGCAGTCGGCGGTGGTCAGCACGGCGCGGGTCTGGTGCGCCAGCTGCTCCTGCACCGGGACCCAGCGGGCGCCGAAGCGGTGGCGCAGCCGCTCCAGGCTGTCGGTGACGACGGCCCGGGCGCGGTCGCGGGCGGCCTCCGCGCCGGGGCCGCGGGCGTCGGCGAGCAGCCGCAGCAGGATCGACGCCACCCGCAGCGGCACCCGCGCCGCGACCAGCCCGGCGGTGGTCACCCGGGACGCGGTGAGCGGCTGGGCGCCCCAGCGCTCCAGCCACTCCTCGGCCACCCGCGGGGCCACCGCCAGGCTGGACTCGACGGTGCGCAGCAGCGGGCCGTACGCCTCGTGGCCGCGCCCGGGGACGCTCGGGAGCAGGGCGGTGAGCTGCTCGGCGCGCCTGGTGAGGTCGCCGGCGGCGGCCGCGAGGGCCTGCGCCCCGGCCGGGTGCGGGCGGGCGTCGCCGACCGCGTCGACCGCCCACATCGGGACCTCCAGCACGGCGGTGACCGCGCCGTACCGGGCCGCGTAGGACCAGGTGGACAGCTCCGGCTCGTCCGGCAGCGCCCGGGGGCCCCCGTCGCCCGGAGCCGGCATCAGATAGGTGCCGGGGTCCGGGCTGGCCCAGCCGACCGCGTCGTAGGAGTCCACGTCGAGCGGCACGCCGGCCCGCTCCGCGGAGCGGGCGAAGCGCCCCGCCAGGCCCCGGACCGGACGGGTCAGCTGGACGAACGCGCCACCGAAGTCCACCCCGTGCAGCGAGCACTGGAGGAAGGGACGCAGCTCGTCGATCAGACCGGTCAGCGCCACGCTCTCCGGCATCGGCGGGCGGCCCGAACCGGGGGAGGGCAGCAGTTCGGGCTGCTCCTCGAAGGAGGGGCGGAAGAAGTGCTCGTAGTGGCGCCGCATGGTGAGCGGGCCGTCCAGCCAGCCGGTGTTGAGCGCGGCGCCGTCCGGGTCGAGGCAGAGCAGCAGGTGCCAGGAGAGCCCGGGGCGGGCGGGGCGGTCCAGCAGTACCTCGGCGAGCCGGACCGTCCCGGCGGTGCCGATCGGCTCGTTGGGATGCGGGCCGCCGACCACCAGCGCCGCGCGCGGCCCGCGGTCCACCGAGAGCAGCAGCAGGGGGCGCCCGGCCCGGGAGCGGCCCACCTCGCGCAGCCGGCAGCGGTCCGGGTGCCGCAGCGCGAGCCGCCGCGCGGCGGACTCGGCCTGGGCCGGCGTGGGGTAGCGGGCCGGCCGGGTGTCGAGGGGCCGGAGGGGGCGGATCCGCCGACCGGTGTCGGTCATGGTTCTCCTTGCGCCGGTCGTACGGCCGCCGGGGCGCGGGCGTGCGGGTGCGCCGCCGGGCACGGCGTGCGGGCGGTGGGACGGGGGCGGGCGCCGCGGGCCGGGGGCGGCGGCCGTACGGCGACGGGACAGGGCCCGGCGAGGGCGGACGGGCCGGGACGGAGCGGGAGGGTCACGCCGGCGGGAAATCCGACGAGGGCCGAGCGTACGACTCAACTCCCGTGTCCGGAAGGGGTGCAGGTTCCTTTGGCGGAGCCCTGTCAGTACCGCACGGCCCGTCCGGGCGTGTCAACGGCGGACGGCACCGGCCGGCGGGCGCGCGCCGCGCGTGCCGGGGCGGGCACCGGCCGGTGCGAGCGGCGCCGGAGCACGGACGTCCCGCGAACCGGGGCAGACGGCCCGTTCCCCGGATTGGGCTACCCTTGAGGGTCACCCCTCCCGTGCCGAATCGCGGCACCGAATCACGTCGTAAGGGTTCCTAGTACATGACTGTCGAATCGGTCTTCCCACGCCTGGAGGCCCTCCTCCCGCACGTCCAGAAGCCGATCCAGTACGTCGGCGGCGAGCTCAACTCGACCGTCAAGGACTGGGACGCGAGCGACGTCCGGTGGGCGCTGATGTACCCCGACGCCTACGAGGTCGGCCTGCCCAACCAGGGCGTCATGATCCTCTACGAGGTGCTCAACGAGCGCGAGGGCGTGCTCGCCGAGCGCACCTACAGCGTCTGGCCGGACCTCGAAGCGCTGATGCGCGAGCACGGCGTCCCGCAGTTCACGGTGGACGCCCACCGGCCGGTGAAGGCCTTCGACGTCTTCGGCCTGTCGTTCTCCACCGAGCTCGGCTACACCAACATGCTGACCGCGCTCGACCTGGCCGGCATCCCGCTGGAGGCCAAGGACCGCACCGACGAGGACCCGATCGTCCTGGCCGGCGGCCACGCGGCCTTCAACCCGGAGCCGATCGCGGACTTCCTGGACGCGGCGGTGGTCGGCGACGGCGAGCAGGCCGTGCTCGACATCACCGACATCGTCCGCGCCTGGAAGGCCGAGGGCCGCCCGGGCGGCCGCGACGAGCTGCTGCTGCGCCTGGCCCGCACCGGCGGGGTGTACGTCCCGAAGTTCTACGACGTGGAGTACCTGGCCGACGGCCGGATCGGCCGCGTCGTCCCGAACGCGCCGGGCGTGCCGTGGCGGGTGTCCAAGCACACCGTGATGGACCTGGACGAGTGGCCGTACCCCAAGCAGCCGCTGGTCCCGCTCGCGGAGACGGTGCACGAGCGGATGTCCGTGGAGATCTTCCGCGGCTGCACCCGCGGCTGCCGCTTCTGCCAGGCCGGCATGATCACGCGCCCCGTGCGGGAGCGAAGCATCACCGGCATCGGCGAGATGGTGGAGCGCGGGCTGAAGGCGACCGGCTTCGAGGAGGTCGGCCTGCTGTCGCTGTCCAGCGCCGACCACACCGAGATCGGCGACATCGCCAAGGGCCTGGCGGACCGCTACACCGAGGACAAGATCGGTCTGTCGCTGCCGTCCACCCGCGTCGACGCCTTCAACATCGACCTCGCCAACGAGCTGTCCCGCAACGGGCGCCGCTCGGGCCTCACCTTCGCCCCCGAGGGCGGCAGCGAGCGCATGCGCAAGGTGATCAACAAGATGGTGTCGGAGGAGGACCTGATCCGCACCGTCGCCACCGCGTACGGCAACGGCTGGCGCCAGGTGAAGCTGTACTTCATGTGCGGCCTGCCCACCGAGACCGACGAGGACGTGCTCCAGATCGGCGAGATGGCGAAGAACGTCATCCAGAAGGGCCGCGAGGTCACCGGGCAGAACGACATCCGCTGCACCGTCTCCATCGGCGGGTTCGTGCCCAAGCCGCACACCCCGTTCCAGTGGGCCCCGCAGCTGTCCGCCGAGGCCACCGACGCCCGCCTGGCCAAGCTGCGCGACTCGATCCGCGGCGACCGCAAGTACGGCAAGAACATCGGCTACCGCTACCACGACGGCAAGCCGGGCATCGTCGAGGGCCTGCTCTCTCGCGGTGACCGCCGGGTCGGCGCGGTCATCCGCGCGGTCTACGAGGACGGCGGCCGCTTCGACGGCTGGCGCGAGTACTTCTCGTACGACCGCTGGATGCTCTGCGCCGAGAAGGGCCTGGCCGGCACCGGCGTCGACGTCGACTGGTACACCACCCGCGAGCGCTCCTACGAGGAGGTGCTGCCCTGGGACCACCTGGACAGCGGCCTCGACAAGGACTGGCTCTGGGAGGACTGGCAGGACGCCCTGGAGGAGGTCGAGGTCGACGACTGCCGCTGGACGCCGTGCTTCGACTGCGGCGTGTGTCCGCAGCTCGGCCTCGACATCCAGATCGGCCCCACCGGCAAGAAGATGCTGCCGCTGACGGTCGTCAACAAGTAGCGCGTCGCACATCCGCGACCCCGGCCGGAATGATCCGGCCGGGGTCGCGGCGTGCCGTGGAGCGGTGTCTGACCAGGGGCGGAGCGAGGGGGGTGGCGGGGCGCGTACCCTTTGAGGTGACAGAGTCCGGACAGTGGCGGGAAGACGCCGCGCCGGACGGGGACAACTGACTAAGGACTGAGCGACCCTGGCACGCCGTACGCCCGACGGTCCGCCGCCCGCGCCGACGGTGCAGCGGATTCGTCTCCGCTACACCAAGCGCGGCCGGCTCCGCTTCACCAGCCACCGCGACTTCCAGCGCGCCTTCGAGCGCGCTCTGCGCCGGTCCGCCGTTCCGATGGCCTACTCGGCCGGCTTCACCCCGCACCCGAAGGTCTCCTACGCGAACGCGGCCCCGACCGGGGTGGCGAGCGAGGCGGAGTACCTGGAGATCGGCCTGGCCGCCGTCCGCGACCCCGAGCAGCTGCGGGCGCAGCTGGACGAGTCGCTGCCGGCGGGCCTGGACGTGATCGACGCGGTCGAGGTGCGGACGCCGAACTTCGTGGAGCGCCTGGAGGCCTCCGAGTGGCTGGTCCGGCTGGACGGCGTCGAGCCGGACGCCGCCGCCGAGGCGGCCGCGCGTTTCCTCGCCGCCGAGCGGGTCGAGGTCGAGCGCCGCACCAAGAACGGCCTGCGGGTCTTCGACGCGCGGGGTGCGGTGGCGGCGCTGGAAGCCGTCCCGGCGCAGGTCGAGGCCGGTGCGGACGCCGGGGCCGGAACGGACCGCGATGTTCGGACCGGCCGTCCCTGTGCGATACTGCGCCTGGTAGTACGACACGCCACACCCGCCGTACGACCCGACGACGTATTGTCCGGTCTCCGTGCGACGGCCGACCTGGCGCCGCCGGTCCCCGCAGAGGTGACCAGGCTGGCGCAGGGGCCGCTCGACGAGGAGACCGGCACGGTGACCGACCCGCTGGCGCTCGACCGCGCGGCGGCTCCGGTCGGCTCGGAGCCGATCGCGGAGCCGCACGCTACCGCGTCCGCCTAGCGGAGGGAGGCCGGGCCCAGTGCCTCACTGGGCCCGACGGTCCTCCGAGGTTCCCGCGGCTCCCCAGGGGAGCGAGCGTCGTCGCAGTACAGGCCTGCCACCCGGGGCCTGCCGACCTGGAAGGTCGGCCGGTCCGGGACCCCGTCCGGGAGCCACCCGGGGTTGGGGGACGGCGCAGCTTGGGAAAACCTCAGAAGACTGGTCAGACCAGAAGACTTTCGACACCCCGCCGAACGCGGGGCGCCGAGCGAGACTACGAGCCCCTGTGCGGCCTCGCGTCCGCGCGGCGGCACCGTCCAAAGGTGCGGTCCGGGCATCGTCGCGATGCCGGCCGCCATCGGTGCCGCGCCGTGCCCGGATGCGGAGCCCGGGGGCCTGACGGGAGATCCACCCGCATGCTCGATAACACCGATCCGCAGCAGACTGCGGCCACGGAACAGAACGAAACCGCCGTGACCGGTGGCGAGGGCGCGTCCGCCGCGCCTCCGCGTCGCCGTCGCCGCGCGGTGTCCCGCCCGGCCGGTGCCCCGCAGGGCGTCGCCGCCGAGGCGGCCGAGACGGTCCTGCCGGCCGAGGCGCCGACGGCTGCCGCCACCCCGGCTCCGGCCGCGGAGCCGGCGGCCGAGCCGGTCGCCGAGAAGCCCGTCCGGGCCCGCCGGACCCGCAAGCGCGCCGAGGCCCCCGCCGGGGCTCCGGAGGCCGCTCCGATCGTGGTCACCGCGCCGGAGGCCGAGCAGGCCCCGGTGGCCGAGAAGGCCGAGACCACCGCGAAGGCCGAGAAGGCCGAGACGTCGGACAAGGCGGAGAAGGCCGAGAAGCCCGCCCGGGCCCGCCGGACCCGCAAGCGCGCCGAGGCGCCCGCCGGTGCCCCCGCCGTCGAGGCCGAGGCCCCCGCCGCCGAGGTGCCGGCCGTCGAGGCCCCTGCCGTGGCGGCTCCCGCCGCCGAGCCGGCGGCCGAGGAGGCCCCCGCTGCTCCGGCCCGCCGTCCCCGCCGCCGTCGCGTGGTCGAGGCCGCGCCGGTCGTCGAGGCCCCGGTCGAGGAGCCGCAGGCCGAGGAGCCCGCCGTCGAGGAGCCCGAGGAGGAGGCCGTCGAGGCGGTCACCGAGGCCCCCGCCGCCCAGCCGGTGGCCGAGCCCGCCGCTGCCGCTCCGGCCGCCGAGGCCGAGCCGCACCACCGGGTGCGCCGCCGCGCCGTCCGTCCGGCCACCGCGGTCTTCCAGGCCCCGGTGTTCCAGGAGCCGGCCCCCTTCGTCGCGCCGTCCACGCCGGCCGCGCCGCAGCAGCCCGTCGCCGCCCCGGCGCCCACCGAGGCCCCGGCCGCGGTCGAGCGCGAGCAGGAGGACGAGTACGAGTACAGCGGCGTCGGCCGCCGTCGCCGGGTCCGCGCCCGGGTGGAGCCGACCCGCCGCAAGCCGGCCGCCAAGGCCAAGGCCCAGCCCCAGGTGCAGGCCCAGCCCCAGGTGCAGGCCCCGGTCGCGGCGCCCGCGCCCGTCGTCGCGGCGCCCGCGCCCGCCGTCGAGACGCCCGTCGTGGAGGCCCCCGCCGCCGGTCCGGAGACCGAGGGCGAGTGGGAGGAGGACGGCCGTCCGTCGCGCCGTCGCCGCCGGGGCGGCCGCCGCCGTCGCCGTGGTGAGGCCGAGGAGTTCGAGGCCGCCGAGGCCGAGCAGCCCACCGCCGAGGAGTCGGCCGAGGCCGTCGCCGACGAGGAGGGCGAGGACGACGACGACCTGGCCGCCGGCCTGTCCTCGTCGCGCCGCCGTCGCCGCCGTCGCCGCCGCAGCGGTGAGGCCGGCGCCGTCGAGACCGCCGAGACCACCGAGGACGGCGTCCGCACGGTCGTGAAGGTGCGCGAGCCGCGCCGCCGTTCCACCGAGCCGTCGTTCGACCCGGACGAGGTGCAGTCCATCAAGGGCTCCACCCGCCTGGAGGCCAAGAAGCAGCGCCGCCGCGAGGGCCGCGAGCTGGGCCGCCGCCGGGTGCCGATCATCACCGAGGCCGAGTTCCTGGCCCGCCGCGAGTCGGTCGAGCGCGTCATGGTGGTGCGCCAGAACGGCCAGCGCACCCAGATCGGCGTCCTCGAGGACGGCGTGCTGGTCGAGCACTACGTCAACAAGGAGCAGGCCACCTCGTACGTCGGCAACGTCTACCTGGGCAAGGTCCAGAACGTGCTGCCGTCGATGGAGGCCGCCTTCGTCGACATCGGCAAGGGCCGCAACGCGGTGCTGTACGCCGGTGAGGTCAACTTCGGCGCGCTGGGCGGCCACGGCGGCCCGCGCCGGATCGAGTCGGTGCTGAAGTCCGGCCAGTCCGTGCTGGTGCAGGTCTCCAAGGACCCGATCGGTCACAAGGGCGCCCGCCTGACCAGCCAGATCTCGCTGCCCGGCCGCTACCTGGTCTACGTGCCCGAGGGCTCGATGACCGGCATCTCGCGCAAGCTGCCCGAGAACGAGCGCGCCCGCCTGAAGCAGATCCTGAAGAAGATCGTTCCGGACGACGCGGGCGTCATCGTGCGCACCGCCGCCGAGGGCGCCTCCGAGGAGGAGCTGACCCGGGACGTCCAGCGCCTCCAGCAGCAGTGGGAGGACATCCAGAAGAAGGCCGCGACCGGCAACGCCCCGGCGCTGCTGTACGGCGAGCCGGACATGACCGTCCGGGTCGTCCGCGACATCTTCAACGAGGACTTCACCAAGGTCATCGTCTCCGGCGACGAGGCGTGGAAGACCATCCACGAGTACGTCTCCAACGTGGCCCCGGACCTCGCCGAGCGACTCCAGCGGTGGACCTCCGAGGTGGACGTGTTCGCCACCTACCGGATCGACGAGCAGCTGATGAAGGCGCTGGACCGCAAGGTCTGGCTGCCCAGCGGCGGTTCGCTGGTGATCGACCGCACCGAGGCGATGGTCGTCATCGACGTCAACACCGGGAAGTTCGTCGGCCAGGGCGGCAACCTGGAGGAGACGGTCACCCGGAACAACATCGAGGCGGCCGAGGAGATCGTGCGCCAGCTGCGGCTGCGCGACCTCGGCGGCATCATCGTGATCGACTTCATCGACATGGTGCTGGAGTCCAACCGCGATCTGGTGCTGCGCCGCCTGCTGGAGTGCCTGGGCCGGGACCGGACCAAGCACCAGGTGGCCGAGGTCACCTCGCTGGGCCTGGTCCAGATGACCCGCAAGCGGGTCGGCCAGGGCCTGCTGGAGTCCTTCTCCGAGCCGTGCGTGCACTGCAACGGCCGCGGTGTGATCGTCCACATGGAGCAGCCGAGCGCCCACGTCCACGCCCCCGTGGCGGCGGGCGAGGCCGGCTCGGGCGGCGGCAAGCGCCGCCGCCGGGGCAAGGGCGGCGTGGGCCACGAGGAGCCGCAGGCAGTCGAGGCCGCGGTGGCCGCCGTGGCGGAGCCGGTCGAGGCCTTCGTCGAGCCGGCCGAGCCGGTGCGCGAGGAGATCGAGGGCCAGCTGGCCCTGGAGGTCCCGGGCGTCGAGGCTCCGGCCGTGGAGGCCGTCGTCGTCGAGGCGCCGGCGGTCGAGGCGCCGGTGGCCGCTCCGGCGGGCCGTCCGCGCCGCCGGGCGGTGCGCAAGGCGACGGCTCCGGCCGGTTCGCCGAACAACGCCGAGATCGTGGTGCTCCAGGCCAAGGCCGAGGCGGCGCTGGAGGCGGCCCTGGAGGCCGCCGCCGTTCCGGCCGCCGCCGAAGCCGTCGCCGAGACGCCGGCCGAGCCGGTCGTGGTCGCGGAGGCCGAGGTCGTCGAGGCCCCGGCCACCGCCGAGACCGCCGCGGAAGCCCCGGAGGCCCCCGCGGCCGACGAGGCGCCGGTCGAGGAGGCTCCCGCCGAGGAGGCTCCGGCGCCGAAGAAGCGGGCCGCCCGCAAGACCGCCGCGAAGAAGACCGCCGCCAAGAAGGCCACCGCGGCGGCCAAGAAGACCACCGCCCGCAAGACCGCGACCAAGCGGACGAGCGCGGCGGCCAAGAAGGCCGCGGCCGCCGAGGGTGATACGGCAGCCGAGTAGTGCCCACGCCCCGGGGCGGGAGCGATCCCGCCCCGGGCCGTACGGTCCGGTTTGCCCCACGGGCGGCCGATCCGTATTCTTGACCATCGGCGTGTCTACGCCACACGCTCCCGAGCACATCACCTTCCCGAGGTCGCCGCGTTCGCGCGGAGGGCCGGGGAGAGGCTCCTGTGTCCGTACCCAGGTGGCTGGCGTCGGGGGTTCCGACCGAGCAAGGAAAGCAGGTACCGCATGTACGCGATCGTTCGCGCAGGCGGCCGCCAGCACAAGGTCGCCGTCGGCGACGTGCTGGAGATCGACCGTATCGAGGCCAAGCCGGGTGACTCGGTCGAGCTCTCGACCATCCTCGTCGTCGATGGTGACGCTGTCACCTCCGACCCGTGGGTCCTGGCCGGCGTGAAGGCTCACGCCGAGGTGGTCGACCAGACCAAGGGTGACAAGATCGTCATCCTGCGCTACAAGAACAAGACCGGCTACCGCCGCCGTCAGGGTCACCGTCAGCAGCACACCGCGGTGCGCATCACCAGCATCGACTCGGTCAGCAAGTAAGGGGATAGCGAAAGATGGCACACAAGAAGGGCGCAAGCTCTACTCGTAACGGCCGTGACTCGAACGCCCAGCGCCTCGGCGTCAAGCGCTTCGGCGGCCAGGTCGTCTCGGCCGGCGAGATCCTCGTCCGCCAGCGCGGCACCCACTTCCACCCGGGTGCCGGTGTCGGCCGCGGTGGCGACGACACCCTGTTCGCGCTGACCGCCGGTGCGGTGCAGTTCGGCAACCGTCGTGGCCGCAAGGTCGTCAACATCGTGGCCGTCGAGGCCTGAGTCCCCGCGGACTCCCGGGTCTGAGAGGACCCATCGGGTCTGAGAAGACTCACAGTGAAGGGTGGGCCGGAATTCTCCGGTCCACCCTTCACGCTTTACGCAGGTAGCAAGCAGACTCTCGCGCACTGGAGGCACACCCATGACCACCTTCGTGGACCGCGTCGAACTTCACGTCGCCGCGGGTAACGGGGGCCACGGCTGCGCCTCCGTGCACCGCGAGAAGTTCAAGCCGCTCGGCGGCCCGGACGGCGGCAACGGCGGTGAGGGCGGCAGCGTCATCCTCACCGTGGACTCCCAGGTCACCACCCTTCTCGAGTACCACCACTCGCCCAAGCGCAAGGCCACCAACGGCAAGCCGGGCGCGGGCGGCCACCGCACCGGCGCGGACGGCGAGAACCTCCTCCTGCTGGTGCCGGACGGCACCGTGGTGCTGGACCGCAAGGGCAACGTGCTGGCCGACCTGGTCGGGCACGGCACCAGCTTCGTCGCCGCCCAGGGCGGTCGCGGCGGCCTCGGCAACGCCGCGCTGGCCTCGGCCCGCCGCAAGGCGCCCGGCTTCGCGCTGCTCGGCGAGCCCGGCGAGGCCCGTGACATCGTCATGGAGCTCAAGTCCGTCGCCGACGTGGCCCTGGTGGGCTACCCGAGCGCCGGCAAGTCCTCGCTGATCTCGGTGCTCTCCGCCGCCAAGCCGAAGATCGCGGACTACCCGTTCACCACCCTGATCCCCAACCTCGGCGTGGTCACCGCGGGCGAGACCGTCTACACCATCGCCGACGTGCCCGGTCTGATCCCGGGCGCCAGCCAGGGCCGCGGCCTCGGCCTGGAGTTCCTGCGGCACGTCGAGCGCTGCTCGGTGCTGGTGCACGTGCTGGACTGCGCCACCCTGGAGCCCGGCCGCGACCCGCTGACGGACCTGGAGACCATCGAGGCCGAGCTCGCCGAGTACGGCGGCCTGGACGACCGCCCGCGCCTGGTCGCGCTCAACAAGGTGGACGTCCCGGACGGCCAGGACATCGCCGACCTGACCCGCGCCTCCCTGGAGGAGCGCGGCTTCCGGGTGTTCGAGGTCTCCGCCGCCTCCCGCAAGGGCCTGCGCGAGCTGAGCTTCGCGATGGCCGGGATCGTCTCCGAGGCCCGCGCCGCCACGCCGGCCGCGGAGTCCACCCGGATCGTGCTGCGGCCCAAGGCCGTCGACGACACCGGCTTCACCATCACCGAGGAGGACGGCGCGTACCGCATCCGCGGCGTCAAGCCGGAGCGCTGGGTCCGCCAGACCGACTTCAGCAACGACGAGGCCGTCGGCTACCTCGCCGACCGGCTGGCCCGCCTCGGCATCGAGCAGGAGCTGTGGAAGATCGGGGCGCACGAGGGCGACACCGTCATCATCGGCCCCGAGGAGAACGCCGTCGTCTTCGACTGGGAGCCGACCATGGCCGCCGGCGCGGAGATGCTCGGCCGCCGCGGTGAGGACCACCGCATGGAGACCCAGCGCCCGGCGGTCGACCGCCGCCGCGAGAAGCAGAAGGGCCGGGACGCGGCCGAGGCCGAGTTCCTCGCCTTCGAGGCGCTCTCCAGCGGCCGCCCGGCCGCCATCGAGGGCGACGACGACGAGGACCACTGAGCCCTCCGGGTCCTTCGAGCGCTGAACGGCCCCCGCCACCTGTCGAGGTGGCGGGGGCCGTCCGCGTGTTCAGCGGTGACCGGGCGTCACTTGGTCCAGGCGGCCTGGAGCTTCAGCAGGTCGGTCAGGTCGGTGTAGCCGACCGCGACCGGGGTGGTCCCGGTGGTGGCGATGATGGTGCAGCCCTTGACCTCGGCGCCCTTGGTCACGCCCTGGAACTTGGCGCCGGTGCACTTGGGCAGCGGGGTGGCGGCGGTCATGGCGTTGATGCCCTTCTTGCCGGTGTTGTCGAAGACGACGAACTTTGAGTCCGGAGCGGTGAAGGACAGGCTGGCGTCCCCGACGTTCTTGATCGTGTAGCTGACGTACATCGGGGTGCGGCCTTCCAGGCCGGCCGTGGTGACCTTGGCGGCGGTGAGCTCCTGGAGGGAGCCGACCTCGATGCCGGTGACGGTGACCTCCAGCTTGGTGGCGACCTTGGCGTTCTTGTCGGCGAAGTCCACGGTGGCGCTCTGGCCGATCTTCACACTGGTGGCGGCCGCCGGAACGCCCCCGCCGGCCCCGCCGCCCGCGGCACCGGCCGTACCGGCCCCGCCCGTGGTGCCGGCCGTGCCGCCGGTCGCCGCACCCGAGGGGGCCGCGGTCGAACCGCCGGCCGCGCCGCCGGCGGCGGCCCCCGGAGTCGCGCCGGCCTGCCCTGGGGCCGCACCGGTCTGGCCTGGGGCCGCACCGGTCTGGGCCGGAGCCGCGCCGGTGGCGCCGCCGGTACCGGCCGGAGTGTCCGCGTTGTCCGGCCCGCAGGCCGCGAGCGACAGGGCGGTGGCTGCCGCGAGCGCGGCGACGGTCAGCTTGGTGGTGTACGAACGCATGATGCGCTTTTCTCCTGGGCGCGCGGCCGCGACCGTTGCCGGCCTTTGCCCAGTGCGGCGCCGCCCGTCGTGAAACGAAGGGTCGAAGACATGGGTCCAGCGGGCAAGAAGCCGTCCCCCGATCTGGCTTGTGGTCAGGGACCATACCAGCCATCCGGATTGGCGGAACCGCTGTGGCGAGCCCGTGACCAGGCCGGGTCCAGCCGGTGAAACACCCCAGGGGTGACCTGCGTGGATCGCGTAGATTTCGGGGGTGACGACGGGCCCGGGCCCGCCGTACCGCACCACACCGGAAGGGCGTACAGCGAGATGAGCGAGGACTCTCTGCGTGAGGAAGTGCTGACCGCACGGCGGATCGTCGTCAAGGTCGGCTCCTCCTCCCTGACCACGGCGGGCGGCGGCCTGGACGCCGACCGGGTCGACGCCCTGGTGGACGCGCTGGCCAAACTGCGGACCCGCCCCGAGGCGCCAGAGGTCGTACTCGTCTCCTCCGGCGCCATCGCCGCCGGGCTCGCCCCGCTGGGCCTGGACCGCAGGCCCAAGGACCTGGCCCGCCAGCAGGCCGCCGCCAGCGTCGGCCAGGGCCTGCTGGTCGCCCGGTACACCGCCTCCTTCGCCCGGTACGGCATCCGGGTCGGCCAGGTGCTGCTCACCGCCGAGGACGCCAGCCGGCGCGCCCACTACCGCAACGCCTACCGCACCCTGGACCAGCTGCTGGCGATGGGCGCGATGCCGATCGTCAACGAGAACGACACCGTCGCCACCGCCGAAATCAAGTTCGGTGACAACGACCGGCTCGCCGCCCTGGTCGCCCACCTGGTCCGGGCCGACCTGCTGGTGCTGCTCTCCGACGTCGACGGCCTGTACGACGGCGACCCGTCCCGCCCCGGCACCAGCCGGCTCGCCGAGGTGCGCGGCCCGCAGGACCTCGACGGCATCGAGATCGGCAGCGCCGGCAAGGCCGGGGTCGGCACCGGCGGCATGGTCACCAAGGTCGAGGCGGCCCGGATCGCCACCGGCGCCGGCATCCCGGTGGTGCTCACCGCCGCCAGCCAGGCCGCCGACGCGCTGGCCGGGCGGCCCACCGGCACGCTCTTCCTGCGCACCGGCAGCCGCACCTCCGACCGGATGCTCTGGCTGGCCCACGCCAGCAGCCCGCGCGGTTCGCTGCACCTGGACGAGGGCGCCGTCCGCGCGGTCGTCTCCGGCGGAGCCTCACTGCTGCCGGCCGGGGTCACCAAGGTCGACGGGGAGTTCGCCGCGGGTGATCCGGTGGACCTTCTTGCCGAAAACGGCCACATCGTGGCTCGCGGACTGGTCAACTTTGATGCGAGGGAGTTGCCCCGCCTGCTCGGCCGGTCCACCCGCGACCTGGCCCAGGAGTTCGGCGCCGGGTACGAACGCGAGGTCGTCCACCGCGACGACCTGGTCGTTCTGCGCGGCTGACCGGCCCGGCGGGCCGGCACCGGCCGCCAGGCCGATCGGCGCAGTGCGGACGGCGGACCGCTCCGGGCCGGGAGCGGCCCGGCCACCGGCGAGGAGGGGCGCAGCCGTACCGGTCGGCCGAGGGCCGGCGGGGCCGGTGGGGACGACACGACATCGCCGAACAGGAGGCCGCCGGTGGAACGCAGGCGCGAGGCAGCGCTGACCGCAGGGACGGCGGGCCGGCGGCTGACCAGCATCGACGGCGGACGCGGGGACGGCCCCGCCGAGCCGGCCGGTCCGCCGCAGCGGCCCGGCGGGGTGCGCAGGCTGCGGCCCGAACGCGACCGGGCGGCCCAGCCGCCCACCGTCCCCGAGCAGGCCCGGCTGTGGCACGTGGTGCTGAGCGTGTCCGGGCAGGTCACCCCGCTGCCCTCGCTGCGCGCCTCACTGGAGCAGCTGGCGCACGACCACTCGTTCTTCCTGACCGCCCGCTACGCGGCCGACCACGCCGAGATCCGGTACTGGGAGCAGGCCCGGGACCTGCACGACGCGGCGGCCATCGCGCTGCGGCTGTGGGGTGAGCACAAGGTCACCGCGAACCTGCCGCCCTGGGAGATCGTCGGGCTGGAGGTGGTCGACCGGGCGACGTACCACAAACGGGTGGCGGAGGGCTTCGGCGATCCGCCGCCGCACCTGGGCGGGGTGCACCCGTACTGAGCACCCGTACTGAGCCGCCCCGGGGCGGGTTCGGACCGGCCGTCGCGGTCCTGGACACCCCGGCCGGAGGGGCCGTCACGGCGCCGTCTCACCCGGCGAAACGCGGCCGGCCGGGACGGACCCAGTCGCTACGCTTGGCGGCATGACCAGCGACCTCGCCACCGCCGACAGCCCCGTCCTCGCCGTAGCGCGCCGAGCCCGGGTGGCCGCCACCGCGCTCGCCCCGCTGCCGCGCAGGGCGAAGGACACCGCGCTGCTGGCGATCGCGGACGCCCTGGTGGCCCGCGCCGCGGAGATCGTCGAGGCCAACGCCGAGGACGTGGCCAGGGCCCGCGCGGCCGGCACGCCCGAGTCGGTGATCGACCGGCTGACCCTGACCGACGAGCGGATCGCCGCGATCGCCTCCGACGTGCGCGACGTGGCCGGCCTGCCCGACCCGGTCGGCGAGGTGGTGCGCGGCTACACCCTGCCCAACGGCCTGGACGTGCGGCAGGTCCGGGTGCCGCTCGGCGTGGTCGGCATCATCTACGAGGCCCGCCCGAACGTCACCGCGGACGCCGCCGCGCTCTGCCTCAAGTCCGGCAACGCGGTGCTGCTGCGCGGCTCCGCCTCCGCCTACCGCTCCAACACCGCGCTGGTCGCCGTGCTGCGCGACGCCGTCGCCGCGGCCGGGCTGCCCGCCGACGTGATCCAGCTGGTGCCGGGGGAGAGCCGCGACTCGGTGCGGGAGCTGATGCGCGCCCGCGGCTACGTCGACGTGCTGATCCCGCGCGGCGGCGCCTCGCTGATCCGCACCGTGGTCGAGGGCTCGACCGTCCCGGTGATCGAGACCGGCACCGGCAACTGCCACGTCTACGTGGACGCCGAGACGGACCTGGCGATGGCCGTCGGCATCCTGCTCAACTCCAAGGCGCAGCGGGTCAGCGTCTGCAACTCGGCCGAGACGCTGCTGGTCCACCAGGACGTCGCGGACGCCTTCCTGCCGCTCGCGCTGGCGGCGCTCGCCGAGGCCGGGGTGACGGTGCACGGCGACGAGGCGGTGCTGAAGGCCGCCGCGGGCGGCCCGGCCACCGTGGTCCCGGCCACCGACGAGGACTGGGGTGCCGAGTACCTCTCGCTGGACCTCGCCGCCGCGGTGGTGCCCTCGCTGGACGCCGCCGTCGCGCACATCCGCCGCTGGTCCTCCGGCCACACCGAGGCGATCGTCACCACGTCGCAGGCCGCCGCCCGCCGCTTCACCCAGGTGGTCGACTCCACCACGGTGGCCGTCAACGCCTCCACCCGCTTCACCGACGGCAGTGAGTTCGGCTTCGGCGCGGAGATCGGCATCTCCACCCAGAAGCTGCACGCCCGGGGCCCGATGGGCCTGCCCGAGCTGACCAGCACCAAGTACATCGTCACTGGTGACGGGCACGTGCGGGGCGAGCGGACGCAGACCGTGGGCGGGGTCGCGGACGGCCGCTGAACGCGGGCGCGAAGGCCGGCCGTCACACGGGTGACGGACCAACTGGCAGGAGCCACAGACAAATCGCCCGCCCGGTAATACGCTGAATCCCGTGGCTGAGGATGTGGGGGGCTTGCCGTACCCCGACGGCGCCGACCACGGTGGTGCGGACGACGAGTTCGCCACCGTGGTCTTCGATGAGGCTTTCGTCCGGTCCGCCGCCGTGCACGAGCCGACCGCCAAGGAGCGGCAACTCGCCGCCGCCGAGGCACGGTTCGAGCCGGATGCCGCGGGCCCGGGCTGGAGCTATGACGTCCCGGCGGGGGACGGGTTGCCGCTGGAGCTGCGCCCGTACCCGAGCGGACTCGACGCGGACCACCTCTACCCCGACCCGTGGTCGGGGCCGGACCGGGCGGCCGACCGCCGGGGCCGGCGCCCGTGGCGGCGCGGCGAGGATCCGGTGCGTACCCGCGGCCGGCACGTGGCGCAGCAGCGCTGGCACCGGCCGGTGGCCTGGGTGCTCGCCGTGATCATGGGCGTGAGCCTGGTGGCGGTCGCGGTCGCGGCGATCTACCAGGGCGTGGGCGGCTCCTCGGGCACGCCCCGGCGGCCCGAGTCCGGCAGCAGCAGCGCCGGGGCCGACCCGGGGCAGGCGCCGGCCGAGCCGCCGCTGGTGGTCACGGCACCCACGGGCTAGGTCCGGACAGGGCCTGGGGCGGCCGCTGTCAGGGGGCTTCGGTCGCGGAGCGCCCGGGCACGGAGCGTCCCCGGGAATGTGCGCCCCCGGCCCCTCGTGGCGGCGGTGGTGTCCGCCTACCCTGGTGGTGTGGGTGACCCGCGAGAGCCTCCTGAGGGTGCGCCCGAGGGCGGTTCCGGCAACGAGGACGAATTCCGGTCCGTCGTGTTCGACGAATCGTTCGTGCGGGCTGCCCGGATCCAGGAGCTGTCCGCCCGGGAGCGGCTGGCCGGCCCGCTCGGCAGGGCCACCCGGCCACGGGTGCGGCTCGGCCCGCTGGGCACCGTCCCGCGCCAGGCGCTCGCCCTGCTGCTGCTCATCCTGCTCGCCTTCGGGGCCGCGGTGTACTTCGGGGTGAGGTCGCCGATGAGCACCGCCGTGCGGCCCGAGGGCAGTCAGCTCACCGTCAGCCTGGTCGCGCTGACCCCGGCTTCGGCGGTCCACCCGGTCGCCGACCCGGCGGATCCGTTCGCCGCGCTGGCCGTCGGCTACGGGGAGGGCACGCTCGGGCTGAACGCCCCGACCGGGGCCGCCACGGGGAGCTTCAGCCGGATCGAGGCGGCCAAGGCGCTCGACACCGTCCAGCGCTACCTGGTCGCCTCCTCGCTGTCCCCGGCCACGCTGGTCCAGGGCGCCACCGCGGACGTACGGACCTTCGTCACGCCGGGTGAGCAGGCCGGGTTCGACACGAGCGTGGCGCGGCCGGTGGACGACCGGCACCACGCGGCGACCGGCTGGATGGTCCGCTTCGACCCGGCCCGGGTCGCGCTGGCCTCGAACACCGTGAAGGTGGCCGGCGTGATGCGGGTCGACGAGGCGGACGGCGGGACCCTGGAGGTCACCACCGACCACACCTTCGTCTACGCCCTGAAGCCGGCCGGGGCCCCGGCCGGAGCGCCCGTCACCCTGGAGACGGTGCGGCGGCAGCTGACCTTCGAGTTCGACCGGGTCGACCTGGCCTCGGGGCAGCTGCGGCTGGTGGACTCGGTGGTGGAGGCCGGGCCGGAGCCCTGCGGCACCTCGACGGCGGGCTTCCTGCAGCCGGTGCTGGCCACGGCGCAGGGCACGGTGGTCGCACCGCCGGCTCCGGTGGACCCGGGCAACCACGCGCTGGCGGGCTGGCAGGTGTGCGGGGTGCTGGCGGGCGGCTGAGGGGCCGGGGGAGCGGAGGGGCCGGGGCGGCGGAACCGGGGGCGCGGGGCCCCGAGACGGCGCGGCGGCCGGTGCCCGGGCGGGCACCGGCCGCCGTCGCGGTCCGCGCGGGTCAGCTGCCGTCGCGCTCCGCGGAGCCGCTGCCCGAGCCGCCGTTGCCCGAGGAGCTTCCGCGGCTGCCGCTGCCGGTGAAGGTGTCGCGGAGCTTGCCGCCGACGGTCGCGGCGCCGCCGGCGACGTCCCGGAGCAGGCCCATCAGCGGGTCCTTGCTCTCCTTGACCGAGGTCGTGTAGTGCTCGGCGGCGGCCTTCCACTGCTCGCCGACCGAGGTGTCCGGGTCGTCCGCGCGGCGCGGGTAGGCGCCGGCCAGGATCGAGCGGTACTCGTCGCTCTCCGCCCACTTCTTCAGCTGGGCGACCCGGACCACCGCGAAGGGGTGGGTCTGCGGCAGCAGCTGGAGCACCTTGAGCACGCCGTCGCGCAGGTCGCCGGCCTTCTCGTACTCCTCGGCCTGCTCCAGGAAGGCGTCGACGTTCATCTCGGCCAGGTTGTGGCCGCCGGCCAGCTTCATCAGGGCCCGCATGGACGCCTGGAGGTCCTGCCCGGCGAGCAGGCCGGCCCGGTCGCTGGACAGCTCCGCCTTGCGGAACCACTCCTTGAGCGCGGTGATGATCGCGGTGATCGCCAGGTTGCCGAGCGGCACCCAGGCGATCCGGGTGGCGATGTTGGTGAGGATCATCAGCATCGTCCGGTAGACGGCGTGGCCGGACATCGCGTGGCCGACCTCGTGGCCGATGACGGAGCGCAGCTCCTCCTCGTCGAGCAGCTCGACCAGGCCGCTGGTGATCACGATGACCGGGGTGTCGATGCCGATGCAGTACGCGTTGACCGCCGGGTCCTGGGTGACGTACAGGTCCGGGACCTGCTCCAGGTCGAGCACGTACGCGGCGTCGCGGACCATGTCGTGCAGCTCCGGGAACTGGCGCTCGGAGGTCTTCACGGCGGTGGCCAGGAACATCAGCCGGATCGCCCGTTCGGAGACCAGCCCGGCGAGCTTCTTCAGGATGTCGTCGAAGCCGGTCAGCTTGCGCAGCGCGACCAGGGCCGAGCGGTCCGCCGGGTGCTCCCAGGCCCGGGTGGAGATGCCGGCGAAGCGCTGGCGGCGGCGGCTCGGGCTCTTCGAGGTCGGGTCGGTCATGGTCTGAGTACCTCCTGGTCGACGGCGGCCGCGGCCCGCTGGCCCGCCCCCCGCTGGTCTTCGCCTGCAACGACTGTCTGTGCAACGTCCGTGGTTGCGTACTCGTCCCCGGGGTCAGCGTACGCGCGGGGGCCGGGCGGGGCGCCGCGCCGCCGGTCCGGGGCGGGGCGGGGGCGCCGCCGGTGTGAGGCGGGTCTACCCTGAGGCCTGGATGACCGAGACCGGACCCGGCCGCGGTACCGACCAGTTCCGAGGAGCCCCGCAGATGCCCACCGACGCGCTTGTCAGCCTGGCCGCGCCCATCTCCGACGAGTCCGGCCCGGGCCTGTTCCTGCGGATCATCGTGGTCGCGTCCTTCGTGGGCATCGGCCTGCTGATCTGGATCATGGCCCGCGCCTTCAAGCAGAACTAGTCCGGGCTCCGGCCGGTACCGCCCCGGGCCCCGCCGGTACGGGCCCCGAGGCCCTTCCCCGGCCCGTGCTCACGCCCGGTCAGCGGCGGTGGGCCGCCGAGCGGTTGCCGTGTAACCCCCCGTACGATGACGGGTGGGCCCTCACCGGCCCGGAAGAACCCCCAGGTCCGTCCTCCGAGCCGAGAAGGTCCCGCCGACCATGAGCACTGCTGCCGCACTCCCCGTTCTGAACCTTCTCGCCGAGGGCGAGGGGGGCAACCACGACAGTCTGAACCCGGCCCTGACCGGTGGCGCCGCGCTGGTCATCCTGCTGGTCCTGCTCTTCATCACCACCCGCTTCAACCGGGACCGCTGAGCCGGCTTCCGGGACCGCTCGGGGAGCGTCCGACCACCGGTCGGCCGCTCCCTCACGCATCTGCGGACAATCCCCACCGGCTCTGCGGGGGACCCCCACCCGGCCGTTCCCGCACCGTAACGGGCGTCGCGTAAGGTGTGGCGGCATGGGAGAGCAGGCCGGGAATCCCGGCGGACCGGAACCGGTGAAGAAGCGCCTCGGCGTGATGGGCGGCACCTTCGACCCGATCCACCACGGCCACCTCGTCGCCGCCAGTGAGGTCGCGAGCGCGTTCCACCTGGACGAGGTGATCTTCGTGCCGACCGGGCAGCCGTGGCAGAAGAGCGACCGCCACGTCACCGCGGCCGAGGACCGGTACCTGATGACGGTCATCGCCACCGCCGAGAACCCCCAGTTCTCGGTGAGCCGGATCGACATCGACCGCCAGGGCCCGACGTACACCGTCGACACCCTGCGCGACCTGCACGCCCAGCACCCGGACGCCGACCTCTTCTTCATCACCGGCGCCGACGCACTCGCCCAGATCCTGTCCTGGCACGACTCCGACGAGCTCTTCTCGCTGGCCCACTTCGTCGGGTGCACCCGCCCAGGACACACTCTGTCGGACGCCGGGCTCCCGGTGGGCGGGGTCTCGCTGGTGGAGGTCCCGGCGCTGGCCATCTCCTCCACGGACTGCCGCAACCGGGTCGCCAAGGGCGAACCGGTCTGGTACCTCGTCCCGGACGGCGTGGTCCGCTACATCGACAAGCGGGCGCTGTACGCGCCGCGCGGGGACTGATCCGGGAGCGGTGCATGACTGATCGCAGCGACGGCCGGCGGCCGGAGGACTGGTCCACCGGGCAGTACCAGCAGCCGTACCAGGAGTACCAGCCGCAGGAGCAGCAGCCGCAGCAGCCGCAGCAGCCGCAGCAGGCGCAGTCGTACGGGCAGCAGCAGTACGACCAGTACGGGCAGCCGGTGTACGGGCAGGACCCGTACGGCTACCAGCAGCAGGGCCACCAGGGGTACGACGGGTACCAGCAGGGCGGCCAGACCGGGCAGTTCCCGCAGTTCCCGCAGCAGGCGCAGCCGTACGGGCAGCAGCAGTACGACCAGTACGACCAGTACGGGCAGCCGGTGTACGGGCAGGACCCGTACGGCTACCAGCAGCAGGGCCACCAGGGCTACCAGCAGCAGCCGTACCAGGCCGCCGCCGCGCCGGTCGTCGCCGACCCGGTCGCCGTCGAGCCGCCGGTGCCCGCGCAGGCCGAGGCCGCCGCGCCCGCCCCCGCCGCTGCCGCGCCGCCGCGTCCGCGGGTGTCCGGGCCCGCCACCGAGGCGGTGCCGGCGAAGACCGAGCCGCCGTCCGAGAGGGTCGGCGGGGCGCGGGCCGGGAAGGCCGGGAAGGCCGGGAGCAAGGCGCCCGGGGACAGCTACACCACGGGCGAGTTCACCTTCGTCGACGAGGAGGCGGAGGAGACCGAGGACGTCATCGACTGGCTGAAGTTCGCCGAGTCGCGCAGCGAGGTGCGCGCCGAGCGCCGCCGCAAGCTGCGCAACCGGCTGATCGGCCTCGGTGTGGTGGTGGCGCTCGCGGCCGGCGGCGCCGGCGGCTACCTCCTGTTCACCGGCGACAAGCCGACCGCGGCCGCCGCGGCCGGCGGGCGCCAGGTCAACGTCGTCCACCTGCGCGACCTCCAGGGCAAGGTGTCCAGCGCGCTGCTGGTCAACGACGGCTCCGGGAAGAAGGGCACCGTGCTGCTGCTGCCCGACAGCCTGCGGCTGCCCGGCCCCGGCGACCCGCCGGTCACCACGGTCGGCCAGGCCATGGACGGCATCGGCGCCTCGGCGACCCGCGAAGGCCTGTCCACCGTGCTCGGCGCCCCGGTGGCCGGCACCTGGCGGCTGGACACCCCGTACCTGGAACTGCTGGTCTCCCAGCTCGGCGGCGTCCGGGTGGACACCAACGCCGAGACCCACGAGGGCGGCAAGCCGGACGGCAAGCTGCTGTCCGCGGCCGGGAAGAACACCCTGCTCAGCGGCAAGGCCGCGGTCGCGTACGCCACCTGGCAGGCGCCCGGCGAGAACCGGGACGCCCAGCTGGCCCGGTTCGGGCAGGTCATGGACGCGGTGGTGCGCACCATGCCGACCGAGTTCAAGGACGCCAAGGACGACGTGCACCGGATGAACGCGGTGCTCGACCCCTCGCTGCCCGAGGACGCCCTCGCCGGGGTGCTCGTCCAGCTCGCCCAGCAGGCGAAGGACGGCCACTTCGGCACCACCGCGCTGACCGTCAAGCCGGACGGCAGCCTGGACGAGGCGACGGCGGGCAAGCAGGTCAAGGACGTGCTGGGCGGCACCGTGAAGTCCGCGGCCACCGGCGACGCCCCGGCCCGGGTCGCGCTCCAGGACGCGAACGGCAACGACGCGGCGGCCGCCGCCGCGCAGGTCCAGATCGTCAACTCCGGCCTGACGTTCATCCCGGGCGGGGCCAAGGCCGCCCCGCAGGCCGCCAGTGAGATCCGCTACACCGACGACGCCCGGCAGGGCGCGGCGAAGTCGCTGGCGACCAGCCTCGGCCTGCCGGACTCGGCGGTGAAGAAGGTGACCGGCGACACCCAGAACGCGGACCTGCTGGTCGTGCTCGGCAAGGACTACCAGCCGCCGAAGAACCAGTAGGGCGGCGGCTCCGGTCCGGCGGATCGCGCGTCCGGGGGCTCCGTGCGCGGTCCGGTCGTGCGACCGCCGGGGCCGTGTGATCGGCGGCCGCGCGGGCCGTGCGGGCCGTGGGGCCGACGTCCGGCGGCGGTCCGGGCGGTCCGGCCGGCTCGCGGCGGCCCCGGGAGGGCGCGGAAAACGGTTCCGGGCCCGCCCGGGCGGCGTGAGATCCTGGAAGGCGACCCCGGCCGCGCGCCGGGGCGCCCCAAAGCCGCCGAGCCGGAAGAACACCGTGACCGTCACCGACCACAGCCAGCAGCTCATCACCGTCGCCGCGCAGGCGGCGGCCGACAAGCTCGCGCACAACATCATCGCCTTCGACGTCAGCGAGGTGCTGTCGATCACCGACGCCTTCCTGATCGCCTCCGCGAACAACGACCGCCAGGTCCGCTCGATCGCCGAGGAGATCGAGGACCAGCTGCGCGAGCAGCTGGACATCAAGCCGGTGCGCCGCGAGGGCGAGCGCGAGGGCCGCTGGATCCTGCTCGACTACCTCGACATCGTCGTGCACGTCCAGCACGCCGAGGAGCGCTCCTTCTACTCGCTGGACCGCCTCTGGAAGGACTGCCCCGAGCTGCCGCTGCCCGCCGACGCCCTGGAGTCCCGCAACCGCCCGGACGCCCACACCGACGAGGTCGGCAACGCCGTCGCCCCCGCCGACGACTTCGGCAAGCCCGAGGACCTGCACTGAGCCGGTCCGCGCGCGGTCCGCGCATCGTCTTCTGGCGCCACGGCCAGACCTCCTGGAACCTCGAATCGCGCTTCCAGGGCACCACGGACATCGAGCTGACCGGCCAGGGCGTCCTCCAGGCCCAGCGGGCGGCCCGGCTGCTCTCCGGGCTCCGTCCCGACCTGCTGATCTCCTCGGACCTCCAGCGCGCCCGGCGCACCGCCGCGGAGCTGGCCGAGGTCACCGGGCTCGACGTGCAGCACCACGAGGGCCTGCGGGAGACGTACGCGGGTTCCTGGCAGGGCCTGACCAACGCCGAGATCCGCGAGCGCTTCCCCGAGGAGCACGAGGCCTGGGCGGCCGGCGAGCCGGTGCGGCGCGGCGGTGGCGGCGAGCTGGCCACCGAGGTCGCCGACCGCTCGGTGCCGGTGGTGCTGGAGGCCGTCGCCAAGCTCCCGGAGGACGGCACGCTGGTGGTGGTCAGCCACGGCGGGACGATCCGAACCATGCTCGGGCGGCTGCTCGACCTGGAACCGTCCCGGTGGGAGCGCTTCGGCGGGCTGTCCAACTGCTGCTGGTCGGTGCTCGGCCACGGGGCGCGCGGCTGGCGCCTGCTGGAGCACAACGCGGGCACGCTCCCGCAGCCGGTCATCGGTGACGACACCTGAGCGGTACCGGCGCGGGCGGCGCCGGGCGCCGGGGGCCCTCAGGGGCCCTCGGCGGGGCCCCGGGGGAGCGGATTTCACAGTTCCGGCCCTGACCAGCTAAAGTCTTCCTTGTTCGCAGGGAGGAACGCGGCCCGGAAGGGAAGCGGGAAGCCCGGTGAGTGCGGGGCTATAGCTCAGTTGGTAGAGCGCTTGCATGGCATGCAAGAGGTCTGGGGTTCAATTCCCCATAGCTCCACTCCGCATCGGCGGTCGTGGTCAGCCAGGGTCGTCCGTGTCGCGGGGCTATAGCTCAGTTGGTAGAGCGCTTGCATGGCATGCAAGAGGTCTGGGGTTCAATTCCCCATAGCTCCACAGCAGTTCGGAAGGCCGTCACCCAAGGGGTGGTGGCCTTCCGGCATTTCGGGCCATGGTCTGCCGGTGTTTCGGACGGCGGTCCGACGACGGTCCGCCGACGTTCCAGCGGGCGGGGGTGCGGTGGTGGAGACGGACCTCGCGCGCCCGGAGCGGGGAGCGCGCGCCCGGGGCGCGCGCCGTGGGCCCGGGAGAGCCCCCGGGGAGCGGATTTCAGGAGCACGCTCCGGACCGTGTAAAGTAGTCGATGTCGCCGAGGGAAACGGCCGGAAACAACCGGGAACCACGGTGACATCGCAGGTCGAGGGGCTATAGCTCAGTTGGTAGAGCGCTTGCATGGCATGCAAGAGGTCTGGGGTTCAATTCCCCATAGCTCCACAGCAGTCGAGAGCCGCCTTCCGGAAACGGGAGGCGGCTCTTCGCCGTTCTGCCCGCGCCACCGGTCCAGGGCGCCGGAATCCCGCTACCGTCGTGCCATGGCCGATCTGGAGCGAAGGCGGAACGAGGAACTGGCCCGGATACTCCACCAGCTCGGCTGGAGCCCGGAACGGCTCGCCCGTGAGGTGAGCCTCGCCCTGCCCCCCGGCCTGGCCATCAGCTCCACCGCCCCGTACAAGTGGCGCGACCGCGGCATGGTGCCGCGCAGCCCGCACGACCAGGCGGTCTGCGAGGTGCTCAGCCGCACCCTCGGCATCGCCGTCACCTACGAACAGCTCTGGGGCCGGATGGGCGGCCACCGCGGCGCCAAGATCCTCTCGCCCCGGCTGCTCACCGACCCGTGGACCGCCGACACCGCCCAGACCTCGCTGCGCGAGGCCGCCACCGACGCCGGCCCCGTCCGCCTCACCGACCTGTTCCGCAGCTCCGACCTCGACCAGGCCGCCGCCCGCCTCGACTCCCCGCCACCGCCCGTCGGCGGCGGCGAGGGCGCGCTGCGCGTCGAACCCGGACTGGTCGGCGAACTCGGCCTGTCCTACCGCAGCAAGCAGAAGCTCGAACGCTCCTGCGGCGGCGGCCTCGTCCTCGGCCCCACCCGGGCCGAACTCGCCATGCTGGCCAAACTGCTGGAACTCGGCGCGTACGACGAACGGCTCGGCCGCGAGCTCTACGGCACCGCCAGCAGACTCGCCCGCCTGGCCGGCTGGGCCGCGTACGACCTCGGCCACGACGCGGCCGCCCAGCGCGCCTTCGTCGCCGCGCTGCGCGCCGCCCACGTCAGCGGCGACGCCCGGCTCGGCGTCGCGGTGCTCGGCGCGCTGGTCGTGCTCGCCACCCAGGGCGGCGGCGGGCGCGGACTGGACGCCGTCTCCGCGCTCGCCAAGGCCCTGGACACCCACGGCGCCGCGCTCAGCGCCACCGGCCGGGCCCGCCAGCTCGGCCGGCTCGCCCGCGCGTACGGCCGCCGGGGCGAGGCCGCGCAGGCCGAGGCCGCCGCCGCCCGGGCGTTCGCCGAACTGGACGGCCTGCCCGGCGCCGAGGAGGCCCGGGCCGACCTCGCCGGGATGGTGGGGGAAGGGCGGCTGGCGCTCGGCCAGCACCGGCTGGCCAAGGTGCTGCTCGCCGAGGCCGTAGCCGGGCTCGGGCCGGGACGGGCCCGTTCCAAGGCACTGCTGATGGTGCGCCTCGCCGAGGCCCACCGCCGGCTCGGTGACCAGCGGGAGGCGGCCCGCACCGCGGCGCTGGCGCGCTCGCTCGCGGCGGGGATGCAGTCCGAGCGGCTGGCGAAGGCGTTGCGGGAGTTCGACGCGGCGGGGCGGGCGGCGGCGCGGTAGGGACCCCGGCCGGTCCCTTGGGCGGTGCCTCGCCGGCGCTGCGCTGCGCAGTGAGGGGTGTCGAGAAGGGCGTCGAGAGGCTCCGTGAGGGGCGTCGGCTTGGCGTCGAGAGGCGTTGCGGGGCAGTGCGGGACCGTGCGGGGCCGCCGTGCGGCATTGCGGGCCCGGCCCGGCGGTACACCCCGCAGCCCGCCGACCCGCTTGCGGTACCCTGAGCCCATGCGAACCGTGCGCCTGCTCCTTAGCCGGCCGCGCTGACCAGGACCGGCCGCGCCCTCGGGCGGTGCCGGAGTCGGCGTGGCGTCCCCTCCTGCGAGGGGACTTTTTGTTTTCCGCGCCCGACCCCGTCCCGGGCCGGGTCCACGGGCCGGCCGCCTGCGCGGTTCGCCAACTGACATCGATGGAGCTTGAAGGACCATGAGCGAGACGACCCCTGCGTCCGGCGCGGCCGAGACCGCGACCGAGCCGTTCCGGTACAGCGCCGCGCTGGCGGCCGAGATCGAGTCCCGCTGGCAGGACATCTGGGAGAAGGAGGGCACCTTCCACGCCCCCAACCCCACCGGTGCGCTGGCCGACCCGGCGGCCGGCGACGTCACCGCGAAGCCGCACAGCTTCATCATGGACATGTTCCCGTACCCCTCGGGCGCGGGCCTGCACGTCGGCCACCCGCTGGGCTACATCGCCACCGACGTCTTCGCCCGCTACCAGCGGATGACCGGCCACAACGTGCTGCACACGCTGGGCTACGACGCCTTCGGCCTGCCCGCCGAGCAGTACGCGGTGCAGACCGGCACCCACCCGCGGGTCTCCACCGAGGCGAACATCGCCAACATGCGCCACCAGCTGCGCCGGCTGGGCCTGGGCCACGACCCGCGCCGCTCGATCTCCACGATCGACCCGGAGTACTACCGCTGGACCCAGTGGATCTTCCTGCAGATCTTCAACTCCTGGTACGACGAGGCCGCCCGCAAGGCCCGTCCGATCGCCGAGCTGGTCGCCCGGTTCGAGTCCGGCGCGCGCGAGGTGCCGGGCGGGCGCGCCTGGGCCGAGCTGTCGACCGCCGAGCGCGACGAGGTGCTGGGCGAGTACCGCCTCGCCTACGCCAAGGAGGTGCCGGTCAACTGGTGCCCGGGCCTGGGCACCGTACTGGCCAACGAGGAGGTCACCGCGGACGGCCGCTCCGAGCGCGGCAACTTCCCGGTGTTCAAGTCCAACCTGCGCCAGTGGATGATGCGCATCACCGCGTACTCGGACCGGCTGATCCAGGACCTGGACCTGCTGGACTGGCCCGAGGCCATCAAGCTGCAGCAGCGCAACTGGATCGGTCGCTCCGAGGGCGCCCGGGTCGACTTCGCGGCCCCCGGCGACCAGAAGATCACCGTCTTCACCACCCGGCCCGACACCCTGTTCGGCGCCACCTACATGGTGCTGGCCCCCGAGCACGGCCTGGTCGACTCGATCGTCCCCGCCGCCTGGCCCGAGGGCGTGCCCGCCGAGTGGACCGGCGGCGCCGCCACCCCCGCCGAGGCCGTCGCCGCCTACCGCGCCACGGCCGCCGCCAAGTCGGACGTCGAGCGGCAGGTCGAGGCCAAGGTCAAGACCGGCGTCTTCACCGGCGCCCACGCCGTCAACCCGGTCAGCGGCGAGCCCGTCCCGGTGTTCATCGCCGACTACGTGCTGATGGGCTACGGCACCGGCGCCATCATGGCCGTCCCCGCCCACGACCACCGCGACTTCGCCTTCGCCCGCGCCTTCGCGCTGCCCATGCGCTGCGTCGTCGAGCCCACCGACGGGCGCGGCTCCGACCCGGCCGAGTGGGACGACGCGTTCGACACCTACGACTCCGTCATCGTCAACTCCGCCCGCACCGAAGGCGACCTGACGCTGGACGGGCTGAGCGTCGTCGACGCCAAGGCCGCCGTCACCGCCTGGCTGGCCGAGCGCGGCATCGGCGAGGGCACCGTCAACTACCGCCTGCGCGACTGGCTGTTCAGCCGCCAGCGGTACTGGGGCGAGCCCTTCCCGATCGTCTACGACGAGGACGGCGTCATGCACGCGCTGCCCGAGTCGATGCTGCCGGTCGAGGTCCCCGAGGTCGACGACTACTCGCCGCGCACCTTCGACGCGTACGACTCCAACTCCTCGCCGGAGACCCCGCTGTCGCGCAACGAGGACTGGGTCAACGTCGAACTGGACCTGGGCGACGGTGTCAGGAAGTACCGCCGCGAGACCAACACCATGCCCAACTGGGCGGGCTCCTGCTGGTACGAGCTGCGCTACGTCGACCCGGCGAACTCCTCGGCGGTCGTCGACCCGGCCAACGAGAAGTACTGGCTGGGCCCGACGGAGAACAAGCCGGCAGGCGGCGCCGACCTGTACGTCGGCGGCGCCGAGCACGCCGTGCTGCACCTGCTGTACGCGCGCTTCTGGCACAAGGTGCTGCACGACCTGGGCCACGTCTCGTCCGTCGAGCCGTTCCACAAGCTGTTCAACCAGGGCATGATCACCGCCGACGTCTACCGCGACGAGCGCGGCTTCCCGGTGCCCGCCGCCGAGGTCGAGGAGCGCGACGGCCAGTACTTCTGGCAGGGCGAGCCGGTCAAGCGCGAGGCCGGGAAGATGGGCAAGTCCCTGAAGAACGCCGTCGCGCCGGACGACATCGCCGACGAGTACGGCGCCGACACGCTGCGCCTGTACGAGATGTCGATGGGCCCGCTGGACGTCTCCCGCCCGTGGGACACCCGCGCCGTCGTCGGCTCGTACCGCTTCCTGCAGCGCCTGTGGCGCAACGTCGTCTCGGAGACCACCGGCGAGCTGGTCGTCACCGAGGAGGAGCCGGACGAGGCGACGCTGCGCGTCCTGCACAAGGCGATCGACGGCATCCGCGGCGACATGGCCGGGCTGCGCTTCAACACGGCGGTCGCCAAGGCCATCGAGCTGAACAACCACCTGGTCAAGCGCGGTTCCACGCCGCGGGCGGTGGCCGAGCAGCTGGTGCTGATGGTCGCGCCGCTGGCCCCGCACATCGCCGAGGAGCTGTGGCGCCGCCTGGGCCACGGCGACTCGCTGGCGCACACCGACTACCCGGTCGCCGACCCGGCGTACGTGGTGGACGAGACGGTGACCTGCGTCGTGCAGATCAAGGGCAAGGTCAAGGCGCGGCTGGAGGTGGCGCCGGGCATCTCGGACGCCGAGCTGGAGGCGCTGGCGCTGGCGGAGCCGGCGGTCGTCGCGGCGATCGGCGGGGCCGAGGTGCGGAAGGTGATCGCGCGGGCGCCGAAGCTGGTGAACATCGTCACGGGCTGAGTGCGGCTCCTGCGGGAGTGGTCGGGCGGGCGTCCTCCGGGGCGCCCGCCCGGCGTTTCGGGGGTGTTCATGGGGCCCTCGTGGGGCGTTTCGTCGGGGGAATCCCGGGTTTCGCCGGGGTCCCGGGTCCCTCGGGGAGATCCCGGATCTGACCCTGATCTCCGCCCGCCGGGACCGCTCCGGCCTCCCCCGGGCGGGGTCCGGCGGCTACCGTGGAACTCTCGGTGATGCGGCCCGCGTTGGGCCCGGTGGGGCCGGAACGGCGGCGGAAGGTGGCGCGCGATGGACGTGTTCGGCGTGATGATCGGTCTGGCCCTGCTCTTCGGAGTCGCGGTGATGGTCCTGGCCGTCGTCGGCACGGTCAAGGCTGCCAAGGCCGTCGGCGCGAAGATCGAGAAGCACGAGGCCAACGCCCGGCGCGCCGTCGAGACCGCAACGCTCAAGGCGAAGAAGTACACCCAGGTCGGCCCGCCCGCGCAGATCGCCGCCGTCCGGCTGGGCCTGCGGACCTCCCTCGACGGCACCCGGCAGGTGCTGGAGGGCGGCCTGGCACAGGACGGCCAGCTCGGCGAGTCGCTCGCCCTGCTGAACCGGCTCGACGCGCACGCCGCCGAGCTCGACGGCGAGCTGCGGATGCTGGAGCGCGAGCCGGAAACCGCGCGGATCGCCGCCAAGCTGCCGGAGCTGCGCGAGCGGGCGGAGCGGATCACCCACTCGGCGGAGACCATGCGCTGGGCGGCGCAGGACCGGATGCACCGGTTCGCGGACGACGAGCTGAGCCGGCTGAGCCAGGAGTGCGAGAGCGAGGCCGGGGCGCTGCGGCACTGGGACGGTGCGGGGGGTGCGGCGGGGGCCGCAGGGGCCGCGGGCTCTGCGGGTCCTACCGGTGCTGCGGGTTTCACGGGGGCGGCCGGTCGGGCTTCCGCGGGTTCGCCGGCGGGTGGTGCTCCGGGTTCGGCCGGTGGTGCTCCGGGTTCGGCCGGTGCGACCGGGCGTGCGGCCCGGGCCGGGCTGACCGACGGGAAGGGGCATCCGAGCGCGGAGGAGCTGCTCGGGCTGGCCGATCCGCTGGCCAAGCTGGCGCAGCGGCTGCGCAAGCCGTCGGCCGGGCCCTCGGCGGGCTGAGTCCGGCGGCTTGCCGCGAGGCCATCGGGCCGGGGCGGGAGCAGGCGCTGTCCTCCCGGACCTACGGGGAGTAACCTCCGGCTCATGCCCTCCGACCTCGCACTTGTCACCGATTCCACGGCCTATCTGCCGCAGGATGCCCTCGACCGGCACGGGATCACGGTGGTCCCGCTGAGCGTCGCGGTCGGTGACTCGGTCCTGAGCGAGGGCGTGGAGATCACCCCGAAGGACGTCGCCGAGGCGCTGCGCGGCAAGCAGCGGGTGACCACCTCCCGGCCGAACCCGGAGACCTTCGCCGCCACCTACCGGTCGGCCGCCGAGGCCGGGGCGAAGGGGATCGTCTCGGTGCACATCTCCGGCGAACTGTCCGGCACCGTCGAGGCCGCCAGGCTGGCCGCCGCCGAGGCGCCCGTACCGGTGCGGGTGGTGGACAGCCGACTGGTCGGGATGGCGCTCGGGTACGGGGTGCTGGCGGCCGCCGAGGCGATCGCGGCCGGGCAGGGCCTGGCCGAGGCGGCCGAAGCGGCCGGCCGGCGGGCGTCCGGAACCAGCGGGTTCTTCTACGTCGACACCCTGGAGCACCTGCGGCGAGGGGGCCGGATCGGGGCGGCGCGGGCGCTGCTCGGATCGGCACTGGCGGTCAAGCCGCTGCTGCACCTGGACGGCGGGCGGATCGAGCCGCTGGAGAAGGTGCGGACGGCGTCGCGGGCGATCGCGCGGCTGGAGGAGATCGCGGTCGAGCGTTCGGGGGAGCGGGAGGTCGACATCACCGTGCACCACCTGGCGGCCGAAGAGCGGGCCGAGCCGCTCGCGGAGCGGCTGCGGGCGCGGGTGCCGGGGCTGCGGGAGCTGTACGTGGGCGAGGTGGGGGCGGTGATCGGCGCCCACGTCGGGCCGGGGCTGCTCGCGGTGGTGGTCGCGCCGCGGTGAGGGCGGGCGGGCGTTTTCCCGTCCGCTTGTCTGGTTGTCCGGCCACTCGGTCAACTTTTGACGGCCCTACTCGCTCTTGTGAGTGACGCTTTTTGTCCACAACCCCCAGGTTTTCCACAGGGTTTCGTTGATTTCCGCACGCTCGCCGGAGGACTCCTACCGTCCTCGGCATGACGACCATGAGCCTGGGCGCGGCGAAGCGCCACGTGATCGACGAGACGGTGCGGCTGCGGATGGCCGCGATGCTGCCGGGGGATGGCGAGCCGTCGGGTGGCCCGGCAGGGGTGGGCGGCTCGGACGCGGGTCCGTCGGGCGTGGGCCCGTCGGGCGTGGGTTCGCCGGGGGCGGCCTCGTCTCCGGCGGGGGAGCGGTCGGTGTCGGCCACCGGGCCGCCGTCGCCGTCGCCGTCGCTGGTGCTGGATGCGGGCGGCGCGGTCGATCCCGGCGAGGAATCCGTGTACCTGTCCGAGGCCGGGGCGCGTCCGCGGTTCTCCTCCTTCCCCTCGTCCGCTTCGGCACTGGCGCTCGACCGGCGCGCGGTGGCCGGGCTGGCCGTCCTGTTGCTGTTCGCGGTCGGCTACGCCGTCCAGCACTTCTGGCTGGCCCGGCCGGAGACGGTCGCCGTGCCCGCGCTGGCGGCGGCCGCGACACCGGCGGTGGCCGACCAGCCCGTCCCCACCGACGGCCCCGCCGCCGCTTCCAGAGCCGGGCCCGGCGCCGGCCCCGAGGCCGCCTCCGGTGCGGGGTCCGTCGTCGTGGTCGACATCGGCGGGCGGGTCCACCTCCCAGGCCTGCACACCCTGCCCGGCGGCTCCCGGGTGGCCGACGCCCTGCGCGCGGCAGGCGGTCCGCTCCCGGAGACGGACACCAGGAACCTCAACCTGGCCCGCGTCCTGACGGACGGCGAGCAGATCCTGGTCGGCGAACAGGGGCCCGCTCCGGCCGTCGGCAGCGGGAGCGGACCCCCAGGTCCGGCCGCGCCCCGAACACCCGTCAGCCTCAACCGGGCCACGCTCGAACAGCTCGACACCCTTCCGGGGGTCGGCCCCACCCTCGCCCAACGCATCCTCGCCTACCGCACCTCGCACGGTTCCTTCCGCTCCCTCGACCAGCTTCGGCAGGTCAGCGGTATCGGCGCCCGTACGTACGCGGAGCTCCGTCCGCTGCTCACTCTCTGACGTTCCCTCCTCCTTCGTCCTTCCCGTCCGCCCATCTGCCCGTCCGCCCGCCCTGCCCCGTCGCACCGGCCTTCGAAGGGAGGCGCCGCCATGTCCCCCACGGTGCCCGCCGCCACCACGTCGGCCGTTCCGGCTGCTTCGTCCCGCTCCCAGGGCGCGGACTTCCGCCTGCTGCTGCCCGCCGTCTCGGCCTGGGTGGTCTCGGCGGCGCTCCTGCGTCTGGAACCGGGATACGAGGCCCTCGTCCTCAGCGCGGCGGGTCTTGCGGCGCTCGGGGGCGTCCTGCTGCTCACCCGGCCCGGGGTGCTGCGCCGACGAGGGGCCGAGGCGACGCTCGCCGCCGTCCTGCTCACCGGCGCGGCGGCCGCGATCGCCACCCCGCTGCACACCGCCGACCTCCACCGGGGGCCGCTGCCGGAACTCGCCCACGCGTCCGCGGCCGCCGAACCGGGCGCGGCCGCCCCGGCGGTGGAGGTGGAGCTGACCGTCACGGGAGACCCGAAGATCCGCACCTCCCGGGGCGGCACGGTCGGCGGTCAGACGCTCCTCACCGTGGCCGCGGTGGTCGACCGCGTCACCCTGCTCCCGGACGGGCGGACCACGCGCACGCGTACGCCGGCGACCGTCATGGCCCGGGGAGCGGAGAGTGGGTCCTGGCAGCGGCTCCTCCCGTCCCAGCGGCTGGCCGCGGAGGCCGAGGTGCGGCCGCCGGGGGAGGGCCACGACACCGAGTCCGCCGCACTGCTGGTCGTCCACGGGCCACCCCGGCAGCTGGCTCCGCCGAGCCTTCCGCAGCGGATCGCCGGGCACCTGCGCGAAGGCCTGCGCACGGCCACCGACGGACTTCCGGCGGACGCACGGGGGCTTCTCCCGGGGCTGGTCGTCGGCGACACCTCGCGGTTGCCCGACGACCTCGACGACGCCTTCCGCGCCACCGACCTGGTCCACCTGGTGGCGGTCAGCGGAGCCAACCTGGCGATCGTCCTCGGCGCGCTGCTGGGCGCGCCCGGACAGGCCGGCACCCCGGAGCGGAGCGGACTGGCCGCGACGCTGGGGCTGTCGCTGCGCACCGGCGCCCTGCTCGGCACCGCGTTGACACTGGCCTTCGTCACCGTCTGCCGACCCGAACCCAGTGTGCTGCGGGCGGCAGGGACGGGGCTGATCGGCATGCTGGCCCTGGCCTCCGGCCGTCCCCGCCGGGCTGTGCCCGCGCTCGCCGGTGCCGTCTTGGTGCTGGTCCTGCTGGACCCGTTCCTGGCGCACTCGTTCGGCTTCCTGCTCTCGGTACTCGCCACCACCGGGCTGCTCGTCCTCGGGCCGCACTGGGCCGAGGCCCTGCGGGCCCGACGCTGGCCGCACCACCTGGCGGGTGCCTTCGCGGCGGCGGCCGCCGCCCAGGCGCTGTGCGCACCGGTGACGGTGGTGCTGTCCGGGCACGTCAGCCTGGTCGGCATCCCGTGCAACCTGCTGGCCGAGCTGGCGGTGGCGCCGGCGACGCTGCTCGGCTTCGGGGTGCTCGTCCTGCACCCGTTCCTCCCGGCCCTGGCCCGTCTGCTCGCGGAGCCTGCCGGGGTCCCGGTCGGCTGGCTCGCCCTGGTGGCGCGCCGCGGCGCCGAGCTGCCCGGTGGCCAACTGGCTTGGCCGGGAGGGTGGTTCGGGACGGCGACAGTGGCGCTGGCCGTTCTGGCGGCCTGCTGGGCGGCGCCGCTCCTCCTGCCCCGACGGGCCGCGCCGGGCAGCCCCGCACCGACGCGGCGACGCTGGGTGCGGGCACTGGTGACGGGGCTGCTGACGGCGGCCCTGCTGGCCGTGCTGCTGCGCCCGCCGCAGCTCGCCCGGATCGCCACCGGCTGGCCGCCGCCCGGGTGGCGGCTGGTGATGTGCGACGTCGGGCAGGGGGACATGCTGGCCCTCGCGGCGGGGGCGCCGGGCAGCGCGGTGGTGATCGACGCAGGGCCGGATCCGAACGCCGCCGACAGGTGTCTGCGCGACCTCGGCGTCACGTCGGTTCCCTTACTGCTGCTGACGCACTTCCACGCCGACCACGTCGAGGGCGTACCAGGGGTGTTGCGGAGCCGAAGGGTCGGCGCGATCGAGGGCACCACGCTGGACGACCCACCGGGGGAGGCGGCCCGGGTGGCGGGCTGGGCCGCAGGCGCCGGCGTCTCTCTGATGAGAGCCGGCCGGGGTGAACGGCGTTCGGTCGGTGCGGAGTTGGCCTGGGACGTGGTGTGGCCCGTGCCAGGTGCGGCGGTGGAGGCGCCCGGCCCCAACAACGCGAGCGTCGCATTGATGGTGTCACTGACAGGAGGACTACGGATGGCACTGCTCGGAGATCTCGAACCGCAGGCCCAGTCGGCGCTGCTGGGCCGGGTGGGGAAGGTGGACGTCCTGAAGGTGGCGCATCACGGCTCGGCCCACCAGGACTGGACCCTGGCCGGTGCGCTCCGGCCCCGGTTGGCGCTCGTCTCCTGCGGCGAGGGCAACACGTACGGTCACCCGTCCCCGAGGACGGTCGACCACCTGCGCGCGCTGGGCGCCACCGTGCTGCGCACCGACCGGGAGGGGGACATCGCGGTGACGGGCGATTCCCCGGCCACCCTCGGCGTGGCCGTCCACCCGCAGCCCGCCCACGCGGCCCGCCACCCGCGCGGCCACGGGCCCTCGGCCTCGGGTCCCCACCCCGAGCGGACCCAGGCCTCCCCGCGGGCTCCGCCGGTGTGACCTGCCCGGGCCCTCCTCCTCCCACCAACCATGTGGGGCAGGGAAAGGGGTAGGGGTTGTGGGAGGAGTGGAGAGGGGCGGGCGCAGGCCCAGCAGAAACGTTCCGGCGCGCTCCGGGCCAGCCCGGAGCGCGCCGGGGAAAACCCTGGACTTCATGACTCCACACGGCAGCCGCAGAGATCCCCGGCTACCAGGGCACCTGCCCGGAAAGACGGGGCAGGATGACCCGAAGGCCGTTCCGGCGCGCTCCGGCCCCGGCCGGGGTCCTCAGGCCTCCTCGCGCCAGCCGTCGTAGCCGGACGCGAGGGTGTCGAGGACGTGGAGCAGCGCAGGGGTCCAGCCGCTTTCCGGGGCCTCGGCCACGATCAGCCACTGGGCGTCCTCGGCGTCGTCCTCGCCCGCGAGCGCGTCGCGGACGACTTCGAGCTTGCCGAGGTCGGGTTGGGTGGCGCCGAGTTCCTCGGCGGTCTCCTCGGCGGCGTCGCGGTCGGGCAGGACGAGTAGCTGCCGGACGTACGGGTCGTCGACGTCCGGGAGGTCGGTGGTGTGGTTCTCGCTCACCGGGCCATTGTCCAGGCAGGGCCGTCCGCTCCGTCGGGCGGGAGTGTCCGTGACCCGTGGGATGCTGGTACGCGATGGCCAGGAAGAGTGCACCCGACGACCTGCTCGCCCCGCTGACCCTCGCGGTCGGCCAGGAGGAGCTGCTGCTGGACCGCGCGGTCGCCCAGGTGGTGGCGGCGGCGAAGGCGGCGGACCCGGACACCGACGTGCGGGACCTGCCGCCCGGTGGCCTGCAGCCCGGCAGCCTGGCCGAGCTGACCACGCCCTCGCTGTTCGCCGAGCGCAAGGTGATCGTGGTCCGGGCCGCGCAGGACCTCTCCGCCGACTCGGTGAAGGAGGTCAAGGCGTACATCGAGGCGCCGGCCGAGGAAGTGATCATGGTGCTGGTGCACGCCGGCGGCGCCAAGGGCAAGGGCCTGCTGGACGCCGGGCGCAAGGCCGGCGGGCGCGAGGTGGCCTGCGCCAAGCTGGCCAAGGCGAGCGAGCGGCTCGCCTTCGTCAAGGGGGAGTTCCGCACCCTGGGTCGTTCCGCGACGCCGGAGGCCTGCCAGGCGCTGCTGGACGCGCTCGGCAGCGACCTGCGTGAGCTGGCGGCCGCGTGCAGTCAGCTGACCTCGGACGTCGAGGGCGCGATCGACGAGACGGTGGTGGCCCGCTACTACAGCGGCCGGGCCGAGGCGACCGGCTTCGAGGTGGCCGACCTCGCGGTCACCGGACGGGCCGCGGAGGCGCTGGAGCGGCTGCGCTGGGCGCTGGCCGTCGGCCAGCCGCCGACCGGCATCACCTACGCGCTGGCCTCCGGCGTGCGCAGCATCGGACGGCTGGCGAGCGCCGGCCGGAACATGCGCCCGGGTGACCTGGCCCGGGAGCTGGGTATGCCGCCGTGGAAGGTCGACCGGGTCCGCCAGCAGATGCGGGGCTGGACGGGCGACGGGGTGGCCACCGCGCTGACCGCCATCGCCCAGGCCGACGCCGCCGTCAAGGGCGGCTCGGACGACCCGGCCTTCGCCCTGGAGCGCGCGGTGGTCGCCGTCGCGCGGGCCTCCCGGGCCGGCTCCCGCCCGGTGTACTGACGGCGGCGGGGCGGCGGGGCGACACACGTCGGCACGCATAGGCGGGGTCGGCGACGCCGGTCGGCGGGCCTACTTCTTCATGGATCGGACGGCGTCCTGCCCGTCGGACTGGAGGGTGCTGCGCAGGTCGTCCTTGGACGGCGGTTTGCCCTTCCCCGCGGTGTAGCTGGCCGTGTAGTTGATGTAGTAGGTCATCCCGCCGTCGAGGATGTCCAGTTCGGCGTAGACGCTGTGGTACTGGTCCGAGCCGTCGTCCTTGTACAGGAAGTACGCCTGCTCGCCGAGCCCCGGGATGTCGGTGACCTGGTAGCCGCGCGCCCGGTACAGCTCCTTGTTGGCCTGTAGCTCGGGCGCCGGGTTGACCGCCTTGTGCAGGTCGGCGCGCATGTAGACGTTGGCGTACTCGCTGTCGCTGTTGCCGCCGGTGCGCTTGAGCGACATCGAGCAGTTCATGCTGTCCAGCGCGGGGTGCCGGTCCGTGTGGTGGGTCGGCGCGGAGGTGTCCGAGACGGAGTACGTCTGGAGGAGCTTGTTGGGCTTCCCGGTGGTGCAGAAGTCGTCCGAGAGGTGGTAGCCGTTCAGGCCCCGCGGCGAGGAGTCGCTGGTGACCATGCCCGGGACGACCGTCACGGCGGCGGTCCAGCCGATCGAGACGACCACGGCGCCGACGAAGGCCCAGACGGCGTTGCGGCGCAGGTTGCCCCCGGCCCGCCCGGCAGGACCGGCGGCGGGCATCCCTGGTGCCCCGGGCATCCCCGCCACCCCCAACCGACCGGGCGGCGGCTGCGGTGGCTGCGGTGGCTGCGGCGGCCCGAACCCCGGCACCGCCGGCTGTTGCTGCTGCGGGTGGCCGTACCCCGGCCCGTTCGAAGCCGGTGGCGGCGGTGGCATCGTCA
The DNA here is from genome assembly GCF_042792155.1 of Kitasatospora sp. NPDC056651. NCBI lineage: Bacteria > Bacillati > Actinomycetota > Actinomycetes > Kitasatosporales > Streptomycetaceae > Kitasatospora > Kitasatospora sp. NPDC056651. The sequence continues at coordinate 50,958 of NZ_JBHTWX010000022.1, forward strand.
TGGAAGGTCCCCCCTGGGCCTGGCGGAGCGGGGTGCTCCCCGCACCCCGTCGAACCCGGTCGACCATAGCGGCCGGACCGTGGAACGCGACAGGCGCCGCAGTCGCCTCCGGAAGGAGGCGGACTGCGACGCCTGTCGCACTGCTTCGTGCACCGCACCCGCGTGGCGAACGCAGGCCGCGTGCGGTGCGAGTCTCGCGCGCCTCGGGGGTCCGGGTAGAGGGCCGGGTCGTCCCGAAGCGGTGGGGCCGGTGGCCCCGGGGCGTCAGGCCTGGGCGGCCGCGTTGACGCGCTTGGTGATGGCCGACTTCTTGTTGGCGGCCTGGTTGGCGTGGATGACGCCCTTGCTCACGGCCTTGTCCAGCGCCTTGGAGGCGGCGCGGGCCAGCACGACGGCCTTCTCGGTCTCGCCGGCGGCAGCGGCCTCACGGGCCTTGCGCAGAGCGGTCTTCAGCGAGGACTTGACGGCCTTGTTGCGCAGGCGCGCCTTCTCGTTGGTCTTGTTGCGCTTGATCTGGGACTTGATGTTCGCCACGAAAGAGCCTCAGTCTGTCTAAAGAATCTGAACGGGTTCGCACCCGATGGCCATCGGTCCTGCTGAGAGGGCATGCCGATGCCAGGTGCAGCAGCCCACGGTACCAGGGGCCGCCCGCACGCCTCAAACCGGCCGTCTCAGTGGCGCGGTGGTACCGGGTCCGGGGTGACGTGGCCCGGGGCGGCGGGGGCGGGGACGGCGATGCCGGGGGAGGCGATGGTGCCGACCGCCGGTGTGGCCCGGGCGGGGACCGGGGTGGCGGCCCCCCGGGCGTCGGCCGGACCGCCGACACCGGGACCAGCGGCACCCTGACCGCCGGTACGGCGCTTGAGCCAGGCCAGGAACCGCCGTCCGAGCTTCTGGAACGGCACCTCGACCAGTCGGTACATCAGGTAGCCGGCCAGGAGCGTGGCCGCCAGGAACGTCAGGGTGAAGAGGACCGCGAACCTGGTCGATGTCGGCGGCGGGGTCCCGAGGAAGAGCCACGGCATGCCGTGGAGCCAGTCCATGCCGTCGATGACGAGCCAGTGCAGCAGGTACACCGAGTAGCTGACGGTGCCCAGCCAGGTGAGGGCCTTCGGGAACCGCCGCTTCTTGAGCGCCATCCCCAGGACGAACACGATCCAGGCCCCGGCGTAGGCGAAGGACCACGCCATCCAGCTGGTGGTCCAGGTCCGCCACAGGGCGTCCCCGTGGTTGTACATGCGCCCGCCGAGCACTCCGGCGAGGAAGACGAATCCGCAGTAGGCGATGGCCTGGATGCGGTCGATCTGGCCGTGCTCGGCGCGGTAGAGGACGGTTCCGGCGAACATGGTCGCGAAGATCATCAGGGTCTCGAACATGGCGGACCGGCTGCTGCCGAAGGCCAGCACGAACCCGAGCACGCCGAGCAGCAGGGCCCCGGTGCGGGTGAGCTGCGGGTTGCCGCTGAGGGCGCAGAACAGGCCCATGACCACCACGAGGCCGGTGGCCAGGATCAGGTTCTGGGTCGACAGGCCCTGGCCGGCCAGGTTCGCCGGGGTGAGCACGCCGCCCAGCAGGACGGCGCAGGTCGCGAAGCCCGCCGCGATCGGTCCGCTCTGCCGGTGCTTGCGGAGCACGAAGAGGGCGGACACGAAGTAGTAGAAGACCATCTCGTAGGTGAGGCTCCACATGATGCTGATGGCGTTGGGCACGCCCAGCAGGTCCTGGAGCAGCAGGCCGTTGGCCCCCAGCGACAGCAGCGGGTGGTCGAAGACCGCGCGGTCGATCATCTGGTTGTGTCCGGACGGCAGGATCACCAGGGCGGCGACGAAGGCCACGATGAGTGCCGGGTAGATCCGGAACACCCGGCCGACCCAGAACGCCTGCATGTCGCCCCGGCGTTCCAGCGAGGCGGGCACGATGTAGCCGCTGACCAGGAAGAACAGCATGACGCCGAACAGGCCGAGGTCGAAGCGGTGGGTCAGTGCCACGCCGTGCGGGACGAAGAACCGCAGTCCGAAGTGGTGCAGGGCCACCGCGAGGGCGGCGAGGCCGCGTAGCGCGTCGAGCCAGCCGAGCCGTGCCGGGGCCGCCTCGGCCTTGTCGTGCCGTCTTGTCCGCGCTCCGCGGGGTACGCGACTCAGTTGGATGCGTCTCACGGCTGGGCAGGTTAGCTTACGGATCGTATGACCCGGTTACCTGAGTGCAAGTTCCGGGGGCCGCCGGTGAGCCCACCGGGAGGAGGGCCTAGGCGTCGAGCAGCGGCTCGCCGTAGTGCTCGACCTCGGGGAACGGCCGGTAGAAGTGGTGCAGCAGCGCGCGCCAGCGCTGGTACTCGGGGGAGCGGCGGAAGCCCTCGGTGTGGTCGGCGAGGGTGTCCCACTCCACCTGGAGCAGGAAGCGGGAGTCGCGGCCGTCGTCGAGGCAGCGCCGCAGCCGCAGGGAGCGGAAGCCGCGCTGGGCCGCGATCAGCGGGCGGGCCTCGGCGAAGGCGGCGAGGAACTCCTCCTCCCGGCCGGGCAGGACGTCGAGCAGGGCGCTTTCGAGGATCATGGCAGCCCATCCTGCCGTCCGGGGCGCCGTCGGGGCAGCCCCACGGAACCGCCGTGCGGCGCAGAGGAAAGCGGGGGCGAGGGGCTGAGGAAAGCATGGACGGTGCCCGAACGGCAGCCCGGTCCGCAGTCGTGGGAAGATGGGAGGAACTATTTCGATCGGACGAGACTGTCCGGTCCCCGGGAAGCCGGTCAGCGATGACCCGGACACCCCCGGCCCCGGACCAACGGAGAATCGGACCAAGGTGCCCGCGACCCCCAGCAATGTGCCAGAGCCCAGCCGTACCGACCCGGCGCTGATCCGCAACTTCTGCATCATCGCCCACATCGACCACGGCAAGTCGACGCTCGCAGACCGGATGCTGCAGATCACCGGCGTGGTCGACCCCCGGCAGATGCGTGCCCAGTACCTCGACCGCATGGACATCGAGCGTGAGCGCGGCATCACCATCAAGTCGCAGGCGGTCCGCCTCCCGTGGGCGCCGAAGACCGGTCCGGACGCCGGGACGACGCACATCCTCAACATGATCGACACCCCCGGCCACGTGGACTTCACGTACGAGGTGTCCCGCTCCCTCGCCGCGTGCGAGGGCACCATCCTGGTGGTCGACGCGGCCCAGGGCATCGAGGCGCAGACCCTCGCCAACCTGTACCTGGCGCTGGAGAACGACCTCACGATCGTCCCGGTCCTCAACAAGATCGACCTCCCGGCCGCCCAGCCGGAGAAGTACGCGGCCGAGATCGCCCACATCATCGGCTGCGACCCGAGCGACGTGCTCCAGGTCAGCGCCAAGACCGGTCTGGGCGTCGAGGACCTGCTGGACCACATCGTCAATACCGTCCCGGCCCCGGTCGGCGTCAAGGACGCCCCGGCCCGCGCGATGATCTTCGACTCGGTGTACGACTCCTACCGCGGCGTGGTCACCTACGTCCGAGTGGTGGACGGCCAGCTCACCAAGCGCGAGCGCATCGCGATGATGTCCACCGGCGCCACCCACGAGCTGCTGGAGATCGGTGTCATCTCGCCCGAGCCGAAGGTCGCCGACGGCCTCGGCGTCGGCGAGGTGGGCTACATCATCACCGGTGTGAAGGACGTCCGGCAGTCCAAGGTCGGTGACACGATCACCTCGATGCACAAGGGCGCCACCGAGCCGCTCGGCGGCTACAAGGACCCGCGCCCGATGGTGTTCTCCGGCCTCTACCCGCTGGACGGCTCGGACTACCCGCTGCTGCGCGACGCCCTGGACAAGCTGCGGCTCAACGACGCCGCCCTGGTGTACGAGCCGGAGACCTCGGTCGCGCTCGGCTTCGGCTACCGCTGTGGCTTCCTCGGGCTGCTGCACCTGGAGATCATCCGGGAGCGGCTGGAGCGCGAGTTCAACCTCGACCTGATCTCCACCGCCCCCAACGTGGTCTACCGGGTGGTCATGGAGGACGGCACCGAGCACACCGTCACCAACCCGAGCGAGTTCCCCACCGGCAAGATCGCCGAGGTGTTCGAGCCGGTCGTGCGCGGCACCATCCTCGCGCCCAACGAGTTCGTCGGCGCGATCATGGAGCTCTGCCAGTCCCGCCGCGGCAACCTCCAGGGCATGGACTACCTGTCCGAGGACCGGGTCGAGCTGCGCTACACCCTGCCGCTCGCGGAGATCGTCTTCGACTTCTTCGACCAGCTGAAGTCCAAGACCCGTGGTTACGCCTCGCTGGACTACGAGCCCATCGGCGAGCAGTCCGCCAGCCTGGTCAAGGTCGACATCCTGCTGCACGGCGACGCGGTGGACGCCTTCTCCGCGATCGTCCACAAGGACAAGGCCTACGGCTACGGCGTGATGATGGCCGGCAAGCTCCAGAAGCTCATCCCGCGCCAGCAGTTCGAGGTGCCGATCCAGGCGGCCATCGGCTCCCGGGTGATCGCCCGTGAGACGGTCCGCGCGATCCGCAAGGACGTTCTCGCCAAGTGCTACGGCGGTGACATCTCGCGCAAGCGCAAGCTGCTGGAGAAGCAGAAGGAAGGCAAGAAGCGGATGAAGATGGTCGGCCGCGTGGAGGTCCCGCAGGAGGCCTTCATCGCCGCGCTGTCCACCGACGCCGAGCCGCCGAAGGACAGCAAGAAGTAGCGATCGTGGCGAAGGGCCCGGGCGACATCCGCCCGGGCCCTTCGCCGTTCCCGCCGGCGGTTCCCCCTCGGCCGGCGGGAAGCCCCTTGCGCGCCGAAACTAAGACTGTTAGCTTTCTGGATAATAGCCTTAGGGGGATGTCATGAACGACATGAAGGCCATGGACACTGGCGCCGCGGACACCATGGATGCCATGGGCGCCGCGGAGACCCGGTATCTCGACGTCCGGGACGGCCGCATCGCGTACCAGCTGAGCGGGCCGCAGGACGGACCGCTGGTGGTGCTGGTCCACGGGCTCGGGGACAACGGCTCGACCTACCGGCTGCTGGCCCCGGCACTGGCCGCGGCGGGCCACCGGGTCGCCAACACGGACGTGCGGGGCTACGGGAAGTCCAGCGCGCACTGGCCCTCGTACGGGAGTGACGCGGTCGGCGGCGACGTCCTGGCGCTGATCCGCGAGCTGGGCGGGCCCGCGACGGTGATCGGGCACTCGATCGGCTGCGCGGGGGCGGTGTGGGCGGCCGCGGAGGCGCCCGCCGAGGTGGCCGGCCTCGTCCTGATCGGCACGTTCGCCGGTGGGAGCAGGCCCAAGGCGTGGATGCGGGCGGCCTCCTGGCTGGTCACGCGTTCCCCCGCGCTGTGGGGCCTGTTCTACCGTTCGCTGTTCCCGGCCGCCAGGCCCGCCGACTTCGACCGGTCGGTCGAGGGCATCAAGGCGGACCTGGCCAGGCCGGGCCGGATGGTGGCGCTGCGCGCCCAGCTGCGGGAGATCCTCGGCGGACTGGCGCCGCGGTACGGCCAGGTCGGCTGCCCGGCCCTGATCGTCACCGGGGCCGAGGACCCCGACATGTCCGACCCGGCCGCCGAGGCCCGGCGGACGGCCGCCGACCTGGCCGCCGCACCCGCGGCCGTCGCGATGATCGAGGAGTCCGGCCACTACCCCCACCTGGACCGGCCCGGGGAGACCGCGAAGGCCGTCCTCGCCTTCCTCGCGGGTGTGTGAGACGGCAGGTGCGTGAGCCGTCGGGTGTGTGAGCCGGCAGGTGCATGAGACGGCGGGTGTGTGAGACGGCCTGGCGCACCGGAGGCGGGGGCCGGCGGTCATGCGTGAGAGGCCCGGCCGGGGAACCCCGGCCGGGCCTCTCACGTGGACGCCGCGCGGGTCAGTCCACCTCGACCGCGGCCTCGGCGAACTGCGCCTGGTAGAGCCTGGCGTAGGCGCCGTCGGCGGCGATCAGGGCGTCGTGCGAGCCCTGTTCGACGATCGAGCCGTTCTCCATCACCAGGATCACGTCGGCGTCCCGGATGGTGGAGAGCCGGTGGGCGATCACGAAGCTGGTGCGGCCGGTGCGCAGCCGGGCCATGGCGCGCTGGATCAGCACCTCGGTGCGGGTGTCGACGGAGCTGGTCGCCTCGTCCAGGACGAGGATGGACGGCTGGGCGAGGAAGGCCCGGGCGATGGTGATCAGCTGCTTCTCGCCGGCGCTGACGCCGGCGCCCTCGTCGTCGATGACGGTGTCGTAGCCGTCCGGCAGGGTGCGCACGAAGCGGTCGACGTGGGCGGCCTTGGCGGCCTCGACGACCTGTTCGTGGGTGGCCGACTCGGCGCCGTAGGCGATGTTGTCGGCGATGCTGCCGCCGAACAGCCAGGTGTCCTGGAGCACCATGCCGATGCCGGAGCGCAGTTCCTCGCGGGACATCGCGGCGATGTCGACGCCGTCGAGGGTGATCCGTCCGGAGCTGACCTCGTAGAACCGCATCAGCAGGTTGACCATGGTGGTCTTGCCGGCGCCGGTGGGGCCGACGATGGCGACGGTCTGGCCGGGTTCGACCTTGAGGGAGAGGTCCTCGATGAGGGGCTTGTCGGGGTCGTAGCGGAAGGACACGTCCTGGAAGGCGACCCGGCCGCGCACCACGTCGGGCCGTTCGGGCATGGCGGGTTCGGGGCTCTGCTCGGGGGCGTCGAGCAGTTCGAAGACGCGCTCGGCGGAGGCGACGCCGGACTGCAGCAGGTTGGCCATGCTGGCGACCTGGGTGAGGGGCTGGCTGAACTGCCGGGAGTACTGGATGAACGCCTGGACGTCGCCGATGGACAGCGCGCCGCTGGCGACCCGCAGGCCGCCGACGACGGCGACCAGCACGTACTGGAGGTTGCCGATCAGCATCATCGCGGGCTGGATGATGCCGGAGATGAACTGGGCCCGGTAGCTGGCCTGGTAGAGCGCGTCGTTGTGCTCGCGGAAGGTCTCGGCGGCCTCGTGCTGTCGGCCGAACGCCTTGACCAGGGTGTGGCCGGTGTACATCTCCTCGATGTGGGCGTTGAGTTGGCCGGTGGACTTCCACTGCTGGACGAACTGGGGCTGGGCCCGCTTGCCGACCTTGGTGGCGACGACGACGGAGACGGGCACCGAGACCAGTGCGATCACGGCGAGCAGCGGGGAGATCCAGAACATCATCGCGAGCACGCCGACCACGGTGAGCAGCGAGTTGACGACCTGTCCCATGGTCTGCTGCATGGACTGGCCGATGTTGTCGATGTCGTTGGTGACCCGGCTGAGCACCTCGCCGCGCGGCTGCTTGTCGAAGTAGCTGAGCGGCAGCCGGGAGAGCTTGGCCTCGACGTCCTGGCGCAGCCGGTAGCCGGCGGCCTGGACGGCCCGGGTGGCGAGCCGGCCCTGGAAGATGCCGAAGACGGCGGAGGCGAGGTAGATGCCGAGCACCCAGAGCAGGACGGTGCCGATGGCGCCGAAGTCCATGCCCTGGCCGGGGGTGAAGTCGACGGCGGAGAGCAGGTCGGCGAAGCCGCCCTCGCCGTGGGCGCGCAGTCCGTCGACGACCTGGTCCTTGGTGGTGCCGGCCGGGAAGCGGGCGCCGATGACGCCGGCGAAGATCAGGTCGGTGGCGTCGCCGAGGATCTTGGGGCCGATGACGGCGCAGCCGATGCCGAGGACACCGAGGGCCAGGACGCCGAGCAGGGTGTTGCGTTCGGGGCGCAGCAGGCCGAGGACGCGCTTGCCGGAGCCCTTGAAGTCCATGGACTTCTCGGTGCCCTGGCCGCCCATGAAGCGGCCGGGGCCGGCCGGGCCGCGGCGGGCGGCGGCGGCCTGGGAGTCGCTGGGCGCGTCGGGCTTCTGCGGGCCGGTCTTCGTGGTGTCGGTCTTCGCGGTGTCGGCCTTCGTCAGGTCGGCCTTCGCGGCGCCGGGCGCGGGCTGTCCGGGCGCGGGCTGTCCGGGGGTGGTCACGCCGCCTCCTGCTCGGTGAGCTGGGAGAGCACGATCTCCCGGTACGTCGGGTTGTCGGCCATCAGTTCGTGGTGGGTGCCGGTGCCGACGACGGCGCCTTCGTCGAGGACGATGATCCGGTCGGCGTCGCGGATGGTGGACACGCGCTGGGCGACGATCAGGACGGCGGCGTCGGAGGTCTCGCGGGCGAGGGCCTTGCGGAGCTTGGCGTCGGTGGCGTAGTCGAGCGCGGAGAAGGAGTCGTCGAAGAGGTAGACGGAGGGGCGCCGGACCAGGGTGCGGGCGATGGCGAGGCGTTGGCGCTGGCCGCCGGAGACGTTGCCGCCGCCCTGGGCGATGGGGGCGTCCAGGCCTTCGGGCAGTTTCTCGACGAAGTCCTTGGCCTGGGCGATCTCCAGGGCGTGCCAGAGTTCCTCGTCGGTGGCGTCGGGCCGGCCGTAGCGGAGGTTGCTGGCGACGGTGCCGGAGAAGAGGTAGGGCTTCTGCGGGACGATGCCGACGTTCTCGGCGATCGTGGCGGGGGCGAGTTCGCGGACGTCCACGCCGTCGATCAGGACCTGGCCGGAGGTGGCGTCGAAGAGCCGGGGGACGAGGCCGAGCAGGGTGGACTTGCCGCTGCCGGTGGAGCCGATGATGGCGGTGGTCTCGCCGGGGCGGGCGGTGAGCTCGATGCCGCGCAGCACGGAGGCCTCGGCGCCGGGGTAGCGGAAGTCGACGTCGCGCAGTTCGAGGTTGCCGCGGCGCGGGACCTCGGTGACGGGGGCGGTGGGCGGGACGACGCTGCTGTGGGTGGCGAGGACCTCTTCGACGCGTTCGGCGCAGACCTCGGCGCGCGGCACCATCATGAACATGAAGGTGGCCATCATGACGCTCATCAGGATCTGCATCAGGTAGGAGAGGAAGGCGGTGAGCGCGCCGATCTCCATGGCGCCGCTGTCGATGCGGTGGGCGCCGAACCAGAGCACGGCGACGCTGGAGACGTTCACGACCAGCATGACGGCGGGGAACATGACGGACATCAGCCGGCCGACCTGGCGGGCGACCTGGGTGAGGTCCTCGTTGGATTCGGCGAAGCGGGCCTGCTCCTGGTCGTCCTTGACGAAGGCGCGGATGACGCGGATGCCGGTGATCTGTTCGCGCAGGACCCGGTTCACGGTGTCGATCCGCTCCTGCATGCTGCGGAACTTGGGGCGCAGGGCGCGGACCAGCAGGACGACGACGACGCCGAGGGCGGGGATGACGGCGAGCAGCAGGCCGGACAGCGGGACGTCCTGGTTGAGCGCCATGATGATGCCGCCGACGCACATGATCGGCGCGGCGACCATGAGCGTGAAGCTCATCAGGGCGAGCATCTGGACCTGCTGGACGTCGTTGGTGGTGCGGGTGATCAGGGAGGGGGCGCCGAACTGGCCGACCTCGCGGGCGGAGAAGCTCTGGACCCGGTCGAAGACGGCGGCGCGCAGGTCCCGGCCGAAGGCCATCGCGGTGCGGGAGCCGATGAAGACGGCGCCGATGGAGCAGAGGGCCTGGACGAGGGTGACGCCGATCATCACTCCGCCGATGCGCAGGATGTAGCCGGTGTCGCCCTTGACGACGCCGTCGTCGATGATGTCGGCGTTGAGCGTCGGCAGGTAGAGCGCCGCGAGGGTGGACACCAGCTGGAGCAGCACCAGCAGGGTGATCGGTCGGGAGTACGGGCGCAGGTACGCCCTCAGCAGTCTGATCAGCACTAGCACACTCTTGTCGTCGCCGGTCGGGTTCGCACCCCAATTCTGGGTGTTCTGTAGCGTCGTACAGACCATTGGGCCGGGCGGGGGCGAGAGGTTTGCCGGGCCTTTGCCGAACTGCCGGTCGCGGCACGGGCACGGGCGCGGGCGCGGCGCGGCACGGGCGGGGCGCGGCGCGGCACGGGCGGGGCGGTGGCGTGCCGTGGGCCCTTGCCCCCTTACGGAATGACCGGTTTCCCCCTAGGCTGCTGATTGCCCCTTTGTTACTGACCGGTACCGCTCCGGTGAACGGGGGCCCGGTGACCGCCCCCACGGCCGCCGCGACAATCCCTCAGACGGCCACCCGCCACCGGAGGTCCTCGTTGAGTTCCGCGCAGTCCCTGATCGACTCCGGCAGGCCCGACCTGGTCGCCGGGCGTCCCGCCTCCGTCGCCCACCTGTTCCTGGAGCGGGTCGCCCTGACCCCGAACGCCGAGGCCTACCGCTACCCCTCGCCCGTGGACGAGCAGGCCGCGGACGGCGCGCCCGGCGCCGAGCAGTGGCGCTCGCTCACCTGGGCGCAGACCGCGGCCCGGGTCAAGGCGGTGGCCGCCGGCCTGATGGCGCTCGGCATCCAGGCGGAGGACCGGGTGGCCCTGGCCTCCTCGACCCGGATCGAGTGGATCGTCGCCGACCTCGGTGCCATGTGCGCGGGCGCCGCGATCACCACCGTCTACCCGAGCACCAACGCGGACGAGACCGGCTTCATCCTCTCCGACTCCGGCTCCCGGGCGCTGTTCGCGGAGAACGCCGCCCAGCTGGCCAAGGCGGTCGGCCGGCTCGACGAGCTGCCCGGGCTGCGCACCGTGATCCTCTTCGACGCGCCCGACGAGGCCCCGGAGACCGGCGGTCTGGAGCTGCTCACCCTCGCCGAGCTGGAGGAGCGCGGCGCCCGGTACCTGGCGGAGCACCCGGACGCGGTTGAGAAGGCCGTCGACGGGCTCGGCAAGGAGCAGCTGGCCACCCTCATCTACACCTCCGGCACCACCGGCCGTCCCAAGGGCGTGCGCCTGGTGCACGACTGCTGGGCGTACGAGGGCCGGGCGCAGGAGGCCAGCGGGCTGCTGGGCCCCGACGACGTGCAGTTCATGTGGCTGCCGCTGTCGCACGTGTTCGGCAAGACGCTGATCTCGGGGCAGATCGCCACCGGGCACGTGATGGCGGTGGACGGCCGGGTGGACCGGATCATCCACAACCTGCCGGTGATCCGGCCGACCATCATGGCCTCGGCGCCGCGCATCTTCGAGAAGGTCTACAACGGCATCGCGGGCAAGGCGCGGGCCGAGGGCGGCGCCAAGTACAGGATCTTCATGTGGGCGGCGAAGGTCGCCCGCGAGCACGCCCGGGTGGTCCAGGAGAACCGGGTCGCCACCGGCACCGGGTCCGCGCCGCTGGGCCTGCGGGTGCAGCACTCGCTGGCCGACAAGCTGGTGTACGCGAAGATCCGGACGGCCTTCGGCGGCCGGCTGCGCGGCGCGGTCTCCGGCAGCGCCGCGCTCGCCCCGGAGATCGGCTTCTTCTTCATCGGCGCCGGGGTGCCGATCCTGGAGGGCTACGGCCTGAGCGAGACCAGCGCGGGCTCCTGCGTCAACCGCGCGGAGGACGTGCGGATCGGCACGGTGGGCCGCCCGCTGCCCGGCACCGAGGTGCGGATCGCCGAGGACGGCGAGATCCTGCTGCGCGGCCCGGGCGTCATGCGCGGCTACCACAACCTGCCGGAGAAGACCGACGAGGTGCTGGAGCCGGACGGCTGGTTCCACACCGAGGACATCGGCGAGCTCACCCCTGACGGCTTCCTGCGGATCACCGACCGCAAGAAGGACCTGTTCAAGACCTCCGGCGGCAAGTACGTGGCGCCCAGCGAGGTCGAGGGCAAGTTCAAGGCGGTCTGCCCGTTCGTCAGCAACATCCTGGTGATCGGCAACGGCCGCAACTACTGCACCGCGCTGATCGGCCTGGACGAGGCGGTCCTGCTGCCGTGGGCCGCCGAGCGCGGCCTGGCCGGCAGGTCCTACGCGGAGCTGGCCGTCGAGCCGGCCGTGCACGAGCTGATCGAGGGCTTCGTCAGGCGGGTCAACGCGGACCTCCAGCGCTGGCAGACGATCAAGAAGTTCCACCTGCTGCCGCGCGACCTCGACATCGAGCACGGCGAGCTCACCCCGAGCCTGAAGATCAAGCGCCCGGTGGTCGAGCGGACCTACGCGGACGCGGTGAGCGCGATGTACGCGGGCGCCAACGAGGCCTGAGCGGCCCCGCTCCCGTACGGCCGGCGAAGGCTTCGCGGGCCGTACGGGACAATGGGTGCATGCCCTCCGCACTTCCCGACGGCGAACCGGTGCCGTCCGACGGTTCCCTGCCCGCGCACGCCCTGGACGGACTGGGTTCGCGGCCGTTCGGCTTCTACCTGCACGTGCCGTACTGCGCCAGCCGCTGCGGCTACTGCGACTTCAACACCTACACCGCCACCGAGCTGCGCTCCTCCGGGGCGGTCGCCTCGCAGGACACCTACGCGGACAACGTGGTCGCCGAGATCCGCCTCGCCCGGAAGGTGCTGGGGCAGACCGACCTCCCGGTGCGCACCGTCTTCCTCGGCGGCGGCACCCCGACCCTGCTGCCGGCCCGCGACCTGGTGAAGATGCTCGCCGCGATCCGCGAGGAGTTCGGGCTCGCCGAGGACGCCGAGGTCACCACCGAGGCCAACCCGGAGTCGGTCGACCCGGCCTACCTGGCCGAGCTGCGCGAGGGCGGCTACAACCGGATCTCCTTCGGCATGCAGAGCGCCCGCCCGCACGTCCTGGCGCTGCTCGACCGCCACCACACCCCGGGCCGCCCCGAGGCCTGCGTGGCCGAGGCCCGGGCGGCCGGCTTCGAGCACGTCAACCTCGACCTCATCTACGGCACCCCGGGCGAGTCGGACGACGACTGGCGGGCCTCCCTGGACGCCGCCATCGGCGCCGGGCCCGACCACGTCTCCGCCTACTCGCTGATCGTCGAGGAGGGCACCCGACTGGCCGCCCGGGTCAAGCGGGGCGAACTGCCGATGATCGACGACGACGTGCACGCCGACCGCTACCTGATCGCCGAGGAGGCGCTCGCCGCCGCCGGCTACTCCTGGTACGAGGTCTCCAACTGGGCGACCACCCCCGAGGGCCGCTGCCGCCACAACGAGCTCTACTGGACCGGCGCCGACTGGTGGGGCGCCGGCCCCGGCGCCCACAGCCACGTCGGCGGCGTCCGCTGGTGGAACGCCAAGCACCCCGCCGCCTACGCCCGGGCCCTCGCCGAGCACCGCACCCCGGCCCAGGCCCGCGAGGTGCTGGCCGACGAGGACCGCCGCGTCGAACGCGTCCTCCTCGAACTGCGCCTGGTCGAGGGCGTCGCCCTCGACCTCCTCACCGCCACCGGCCGCGAGGCCGCCGCCCGGCACCTCGCCGACGGCCTCCTCGCCCCCGCCCCCTACGAGCGGGGCCGCGCCGTCCTCACCCTCCGGGGCCGGCTGCTCGCCGACGCGGTGGTACGTGACCTGGTGGACTGAGTGTCGTCAACGTGGTGTCAGCCGTCGGAGGGAGCGCGCAATGACCGCCATCGATGACCGGGTGACGGGGTCCGAGGCGTCGCGCCGTCATGGTCGTCGGTGGTCTGGGGCGCGGCGACCGTTCCCCGTCACTCCGGCAGGGCGGTGAAGTCGATCAACTCCTCGACCCGGCCGAGGAGTTCGGGCTCAAGGTCCTTGTAGGAGTCCACCTTCGACAGGATGTGCTTCCAGGCCGCCGGGGTGTCCACAGGCCAGCCGAGGCGGCGGCAGGTGCCCTCCTTCCAGTCCTCGCCCCGGGGGACGGCGGGCCAGCCGGGGATGCCGACGCTGGCGGGCTTCACGGCCTGCCAGATGTCGATGTAGGGGTGGCCGACGACCAGCACCGCGTCGCCGGTGACCTGGGCGGCGATGCGGTGCTCCTTGGTGCCGGGGAGCAGGTGGTCGACCAGGACGCCGAGGCGCCGGCCCGGGCCGGGGGCGAAGTCGGCGACGATCGCGGGCAGGTCGTCGATGCCGCGCAGGTACTCGACGACCACGCCCTCGATCCGCAGGTCGTCGCCCCAGACCCGCTCGACCAGCTCCGCGTCGTGCCGGCCCTCGACGTAGATGCGCGACTCGCGGGCGACCCGGGCGCGGGCGCCGGGGACGGCGACCGAGCCGGAGGCGGTGCGCCCGGGCGCCCGGGAGGGGGCCGGGCCGGCCGGGCGGATGAGCGTGACCGCCCGGCCCTCCAGCAGGAAGCCGCGCGGGACCATCGGGAACACCCGGTGCTTGCCGAACCGGTCCTCCAGGGTGACGGTGAACCCCTCGGCGGTCTTCTCGCAGCGCACCACCGCCCCGCAGAAGCCCGTCGCCGCCTCCTCGACCACCAGGTCCCGCTCGGCGGGCACCTCCGGGGCGGGCTGTTGCTTCTTCCACGGCGGGGTCAGGTCCGGTCCGTACTGGCGGCTGCGCATACGGGTGATCATAGGGACCGGGCGCTGGCATGATCACCGCATGCACCGCTTCCAATCCCGTGCCGTCCGGGCCGGGACCCTCCTCTTCCTCGCGCTCTCCGGGGCGGCCTTCGGCTTCGTGAAGGACAGCCGGCCGCAGTACGCCGCCGTCTCCGTGATCACCCTCGCGGTCGCCTTCGGCCTCTTCGTCGCGGCGGAGCTGGCGAACACCAGGGACACCGGGACGGCCGCCGCACAGGTCGCCGCACAGGCCGCCGCAGCGGCCCCGGGCGCCGACGGCGGGCAGCCGGAGCCGGACGGACCGGAGGGCGACGACGAGGGCGACGGCGAGGACGGCGAGGACCTGGAGCGGTGCGAGGTCTGCGGCCGGACCGAGTCCAGGACGACGGCCGGCGGGCGCCTGGAGCTGCCCGAGGGGTGGCTGTCCCTGGAGATCGACCGCCGCTGCGCCGAGCTGCTCACCCGGACGTACTGCTCCGAGGAGCACATGCGTCTGGGCCTCGCGGGCCCGCTGCCCGCCCCGGAACTCCTCCGGGACGAGTCCGGCGACCCCTGGGACGTCCCGCGAACCGCCGGGGACCGGCTCGTCGACCTGGCCTGGATGGCCGGGCTGCTGCTCGTGTGCGGGTTCCTGCTGCTCGGTTGCGTCCTGGCGGTCCGGTTCCTGTTCGGACTGGCCGTCAGCGCGGTGTCGTAGCCGCACGTCGTAGCCGCACGGTCGTAGCGGGCCCGCCAGGGCGGACGGGGCGTGCCGGGCGGCTCCTCAGAGGCCCGGCGCGCCCCAGACCGGGAACCAGCGGCTCAGGTCCTTCTCCAGCCGCAGGTCGTTCCCCAGCATCGCGTTGACCTGGAGCTCCAGCGGGCTGTTGCGCCGCTCCCCGCCGCCCGGCATCGGGGCGAAGGGGTAGAACGTGCCCCGCTTGTAGAGGTACACCAGCGCCAGCGACTGCCCCTGCGGGTCGCGGAAGCCCACCAGCGAGCAGAGCAGCTGCGGCCCGAAGCCGTTCGCCTCCAGCTCGCTGTTGACCGCGTGCAGGTCGTTCACCAGCTCCGGCAGCTCCTCGGGCAGGTGCCGGGCGAGCAGCCAGGAGTAGCCGTAGCCGTCCTTGGAGGCCTCCACCGGGACGCCGCCGCGCTCGGTGTCGGCGTCCAGCAGCGCCCGGACCTGTTGCTCGACCTGGACGAAGGCCGCGCCCTCGACGGCCGCGAAGCAGACCGAGCCGAGCCCGGTGGGGGTGAACCCGGCCCCGGCCTCCAGGGTGAGCGCGGCGGACGGCACGCCGAACAGCTGGTCCAGGTCGGGCTTGACGGGCTTGCTGCGGCCGAACAGGGTGTCCAGGAATCCCACGGTGGTCCTTTCGGGGAGGGGCTCAGTGGCCGAGCTGCTCGGAGATCCTCGCCAGCTGCTCCAGCCGCTTCTCCAGCGTCGGGTGGGTGGAGAACAGCTGCGAGGCGGCCTCCCGGGCGCTCAGCGCGGGGGCGAAGTAGAAGGCGTTGTACGGCTGCGCCTGGCGCAGGTCCTTGCTGGGGATGGCCGCGATCTGCCCGGTCACCTTGGTCAGCGCGGAGGCCAGCGCGCTGGGCCGCCCGGTGAGCTGGGCGGCGGCCCGGTCCGCGGCCAGCTCGCGGTAGCGGGACAGCAGCCGGGTGAGCAGGAAGCTGATCGCGTACACGAGCATCGACACCAGCGGGACGATCAGCGCGAGGATGGCCGCGTTCTGGTCGTTGTTGTTGCGCCCGCCGCCCATGAACCCGCCGTACACGGCGATCCTGGTCATCGCCCCGGCGAGGACGCCGAGGAACCCGGCGATCGTCATCACCGCGACGTCCCGGTGGGCGACGTGCGACAGCTCGTGGGCGAGGACGCCCTCCAGCTCCTCCGGCTCCAGCCGGCGCAGCAGCCCGGTGGTCACGCAGACCACCGCGTTCTGCGGGTTGCGGCCGGTGGCGAAGGCGTTCGGCATGTCGTTGTCGGCGACGGCCACCCGCGGTTTGGGCATGTCGGCCAGCGCGCAGAGCCGGTCGATGGTGCCGTGCAGCTGGGGGAACTGCTCCGGGGACACCTGGTGGGCGCCCATCGCCCGTTCGGTGATCTTGTCGCTGAACCAGAACTGGGCGACGAACAGGCCGCCCGAGATCAGCACGATCAGTGGCCAGGCGCCGCGCAGCAGCACGATCAGCAGGCCGGTGAAACCCACGTACAGCAGCCCGATCACGAACATCGTCGCGACCATGCGGCCGGTCAGGCCGCGGTCGGGCGCGAATCGGGAGTGCTGGCCCGAGCTCGACATCGCTTGCTCCTCCGTTCGCCGTCGCTTTCGATGCTGCCACCCGGACGGCCTCCCGGCACCACCCCCGCGCCAGGAGGATCGAACTGCCGGGTCCGGCGGGCCCGGTCCGGAACTGCGGGGAGGATCACGCCGGTCGGGCCGTTCCTGCCGTAGGACCCGGGCCTTACACTGGCAGGTACGGTTCTGGCACTCGTGCGTTCAGAGTGCCAGGGCCGGGGCCGCCGGGAGCGGTCCGCAGCAAGGGACGCAGACGGACAACGTGCGAAGACGGAGGTGCGTGCCCCATGGCCGGTGAGGTCCGCCAGCTGGACGAACGCAAGCTCGCCGTGCTCCGCGCGATCGTGCAGGACTACGTGGGCACCGAGGAGCCGGTCGGCTCCAAGGCCCTGGTGGAGCGGCACAACCTCGGGGTCTCCCCGGCGACCGTCCGCAACGACATGGCGGCGCTGGAGGAGGAGGGTTACATCCACCAGCCGCACACCAGTGCCGGCCGCATCCCGACCGACAAGGGGTACCGCCTCTTCGTCGACAAGCTCGCCGAGGTCAAGCCGATGAGCGCCCCCGAGCGCCGGGCCATCCGGCACTTCCTGGAAGGCGCGGTCGACCTGGACGACGTGGTGGCCCGCACGGTGCGGCTGCTCGCCCAGCTGACCCGGCAGGTCGCGGTGGTGCAGTACCCCTCGCTGACCCGCTCCACCGTCCGGCACATCGAGCTGGTGGCGCTGGCCCCGGTGAAGGTGATGCTGGTGCTGATCACGAACACCGGCCGGGTCGAGCAGCGGATGGTCGACTGCCCGGGCACGGTCGGGGAGACGCTCCTGTCGGACCTGCGGGCCCGGATCAACGCGAGGGCCGCCGGTCGGCGCCTCCCGGAGGTCCCGGGGCTGCTGGAGGAACTGCCGGCGCTGTTCGAACAGGCCGACCGGCCGACCGTCAGTACGGTCCTGGTGACCCTGTTCGAGACGCTCGCCGAACACAACGAGGAGCGGATCATGCTGGCCGGCACGGCCAACCTGACCCGCTTCGGACACGACTTCCCGCTCACCATCCAGCCGGTGCTGGAGGCCCTGGAGGAGCAGGTCATCCTGCTCCGCCTCCTGGGTGAGACCGGGGACGCCGCGATGACGGTCCGGATCGGCCGGGAGAACGCTTACGAGGGGCTGAATTCCACCTCGGTCGTTTCGGTCGGCTACGGTTCGGGCGACGAGAGCGTGGCCAAACTGGGCGTGATCGGTCCGACCCGGATGGACTACCCGGGCACAATGGGGGCGGTGCGGGCGGTGGCGCGGTACGTGGGCCAGATCCTGGCCGAGTCCTAGCAATCGGCCGGTTCCGTCGGAAATCCGGCGGACCGGCTACCAGTCGCAGCACTACTACAGGCGGAACAAGCGGAGCATTTGGTGGCCACGGACTACTACGCGGTACTCGGCGTCCGACGGGATGCGGGGCAGGACGAGATCAAGAAGGCGTTCCGGCGCCTGGCACGCGAACTGCACCCGGACGTCAACCCGGACCCGAAGACGCAGGAGCGGTTCAAGGAGATCAACGCCGCCTACGAGGTGCTCTCCGATCCGCAGAAGCGCCAGGTCTACGACCTCGGCGGGGATCCGCTGTCCCCGGGCGGCGGTGGAGCGGGCGGCTTCGGCGCCGGCGCGGCGGGCTTCGGCTTCTCCGACATCATGGACGCCTTCTTCGGCGCCGCGGCCGGCCAGCGCGGTCCGCGCTCGCGCACCCGCCGCGGCCAGGACGCCATGATCCGGCTGGAGATCACCCTGGAGGAGGCCGCCTTCGGCACCACCAAGGAACTCCAGGTCGACACCGCCGTCACCTGCACCACCTGCAGTGGCGAGGGCGCGGCCCCCGGCACCTCGGCGCAGACCTGTGACATGTGTCGCGGCAAGGGCGAGGTCTCCCAGGTCACCCGGTCCTTCCTGGGCCAGGTCATGACCTCCCGCCCCTGCCCGCAGTGCCAGGGCTTCGGCACCGTGGTGCCGACCCCGTGCCCGGAGTGCGCCGGCGACGGCCGGGTGCGCGCCCGCCGCACCCTGACGGTCAAGATCCCGGCCGGTGTCGACAACGGCACCCGGATCCAGCTGGCCGGCGAGGGCGAGGTCGGCCCCGGCGGCGGCCCGGCCGGCGACCTGTACGTCGAGATCGCCGAGACCACCCACACCATCTTCCAGCGGCGCGGGGACGACCTGCACTGCACCGTCACCATCCCGATGACGGCGGCCTCGCTCGGCACCCAGGTGCCGCTGCAGACCCTGGACGGGCTGGAGGAGGTCGACATCCGGCCCGGCACCCAGTCCGGCCAGTCGATCCCGCTGCACGGCCGGGGCATCACCCACCTGCGCGGCGGCGGCCGGGGCGACCTGATAGTGCACGTCGAGGTGAAGACGCCGAGCAAGCTCGACGCCGAGCAGGAGGAGCTGCTGCGCCGCCTCGCGGTGCTGCGTGGCGAGGAGCGGCCGTCCGGCCAGTTCGCGCCGGGCCAGCAGGGCCTGTTCTCGCGTCTGAAGGACGCCTTCAACGGCCGGTAGCCGTCCGTGAGGAGGTGCCGGGGTGCGGGCCCCGGCACCACCACCGCGGTTTCGTCC
>NZ_JBHTWX010000022.1:70020-82611 GCF_042792155.1 Kitasatospora sp. NPDC056651
TGGGCCGTTTCTCGTGTCTTATGGTCTATTAACCGGGCGGTCTGCCGCCGGTGTGGTGGTGCGGGGGTCCGGACCCCGGCACCTCCTCCGCGTTTTCGTCCCACTCCTGGAGGTACCCGTCATGACCGCGCCCGTCTTCGTCGTCGAGACCGAGCGGATCGCCGCCGCCGCGCCCGGGGCCGTGGTGCGCCTGGACGGCCCGGAGGGGCGGCACGCGGCCGCGGTGAAGCGGCTGGAGCCGGGCGAGGCGGTGACCCTGGCCGACGGGCTGGGGCTCGGCGTGGACGGCACGGTCGCCGAGGTGATCGGCAAGGACGCGATCGACGTGACGGTCGCCGCCGTGCGCCGGGAGCCGGAGCCCGCGCCGCGGATCGTCGTCGTCCAGGCGCTGCCCAAGGGCGACCGCGGCGAGCTGGCCGTGGAGACCATGACCGAGGTCGGCGTGGACGTGGTCGTCCCGTGGGCCGCCTCGCGCTGCATCACCCAGTGGAAGGGCGAGCGCGGTGCCAAGGCGCTCGCCAAGTGGCGGGCCACCGCCCGGGAGGCGGGCAAGCAGTCGCGCCGGGTGCGCTTCCCCGAGGTGCGCGAGCCGATGACCACCCGGCAGCTGGCGCCCCTCCTGACGCGGGCCGCGTTCGCCGCCGTGCTGCACGAGGAGGGCGCCGAACCGCTGGCGCACGCCGCGCTGCCCGGCTCCGGGGACATCGTGCTGGTGGTCGGCCCGGAGGGCGGGGTCTCCCCGGAGGAGCTGGCCGCCTTCGCCGAGGCGGGGGCGAAGCCGTACCGGCTGGGCCCCTCGGTGCTGCGCACCTCGACCGCCGGGGTGGCCGCCGGCGCGCTGCTGCTGGGGCGCACCGGCCGCTGGTCGTGACGGCTCCGCGGCACCGCCCGTACCGGCCGTAACACGCGTCCGCGGGCGGTGCCGGGGAGTCTGTGAAAATCGGAGCGGATCGTACGCGCACCTGCCTAGGCTGACCGGGTGACGGACTCCCTGAGCACCTCCCCGACCAGCTCGGCGGGCGCCTACCTGCGCCATCCCCACCTGCACGGCGACCTGGTCGCCTTCGTCGCCGAGGACGACCTCTGGCTCGCCCCGCTGGACGGCGGCCGGGCCTGGCGGCTGACGGCCGACCACCTGCCGGTCCACCACCCGCGGTTCTCCCCGGACGGCCGGCACCTCGCCTTCACCTCCACCCGGGACGGCGCCCCCGAGGTGCACGTGGTGCCGGTGGACGGCGGCCCGTCGCGCCGGCTCACCCACTGGGGCAGCCACCAGACCCGGGTGCTGGGCTGGACCGCCGACGGCCGTCCGATCGCGGCCACCGCCGCCGGTGAGGCCAGTGCGCGCCGCACCTGGGCGCACGCCGTGCCGCTGGACGGCGGCGAGCCGCGGCGGCTGCCGTACGGGCCGGTCGGCGGGATCGCCTTCGAGCCGGGCGGGGACCGGGTGCTGCTGGGCAGCGTCAGCGGCCGCGACCCCGCCTGGTGGAAGCGCTACCGCGGTGGGCGGGCCGGCAAGCTGTGGCTCGGCCGGGACGAATTCGACCGGGTGCACGCGGAGTTGGACGGGCAGCTGGACTCGCCGCTGTGGGTGGCCGGGGAGGACGGGCAAGGCGGCCGGATCGGCTTCCTGTCCGACCACGAGGGCGTCGGCGAGCTGTGGTCCAGCCGCCCGGACGGCACCGACCTGCGCCGCCACACCTCGGACCCGGACGGCTTCTACGCCCGCGGCGCCGCCACCGACGGCACCCGGGTGGTCTTCCACCGGGCCGGAGACCTCTGGCTGCTGGACGACCTGGCGGGCGCCGAGCCGCGCCGACTGGACGTCCGGCTGGCCGGTCCGCGGGCCGGGCGCCGCCCCCGCCCGGTGCCCGCCGCGCACTGGCTGGACTCCGTCGCCCCCGACCGCACCGGCCGGGGCAGCGCCGTGGTGGTGCGCGGCGGCGTGCACTGGCTGACCCACCGCGAGGGCCCGGCCCGGGTGCTGGACGAGACCCCGGGCGTGCGCGGGCGCCTGGTGCGGGTGGTGCCGGGCGAGGACGGCGGCCAGGGCGTGCTCTGGGTGTC
Organism: Kitasatospora sp. NPDC056651; assembly: GCF_042792155.1. Lineage (NCBI taxonomy): Bacteria > Bacillati > Actinomycetota > Actinomycetes > Kitasatosporales > Streptomycetaceae > Kitasatospora > Kitasatospora sp. NPDC056651. The sequence goes on from NZ_JBHTWX010000022.1 coordinate 72,088, forward strand.
CGATGCCGAGGGCGAGGACGCCCTGGAGTTCGCCCCCGACCTGCACGGCGCCGAGCGCCGCCGACTGGCCGCCGGGCAGCTCGGCCGGGTCAACGCGCTGGTGGTCTCCCCGGACGGCAAGCAGGCCGCGCTCGGCGTGCACGACGGCCGGGTGCTGCTGGTCGCGCTGGCCGACGGCGCCGTGCACGAGCTGGACCGCAGCACCGACGGCGAGGTCTCCGGGCCGGCCTTCAGCCCGGACTCGGCCTGGCTGGCCTGGTCGCGCCCGGTGCGCGGGATGGGCCCGTCCTCGCTGCGCCAGATCGTGCTGGCCGACCTGGCAACCCGGACGGTCGGCGAGGTCACCCAGCCGCGCTTCGTGGACACCTCGCCCTCCTTCACCGCGGACGGCCGCCATCTGGCCTTCCTGTCGGTGCGCAACTTCGACCCGGTCTACGACGCGCACGTCTTCGACCTGGCCTTCCCGAACGGCTGCCGCCCCTACCTGGTCACGCTGGCCGCCGACACGCCCTCCCCGTTCGGGCCGCAGCGGGCCGGGCGCCCGCTCGGCGGGGAGGAGGACGAGCCGAAGGCCCGGAAGGCGGACGGCGAGGAGGCGGCCGACGCCGCGTCGGTCACCAGGGTCGACCTGGACGGCATCGCCGACCGGATCGTCCCCTTCCCGGTCGAGGGCGGGCGCTTCGAGGACCTGGCCGCCGCCAAGGACGGCGTGCTCTGGACCAGGTCCCCGCTGCTGGGCGAACTCGGCGACGAGGCGGCCTCGCTGGACGACGACCGGCCCCGTGCGGTGCTGGAGCGCTTCGACCTGAAGAAGCGCCGGGTCGAGCAACTGGTGCACGGGCTGGACGGCTTCGCGGTCAGCGGGGACGGCACCCGGGTGGCCGTGCTGGACGAGGGCGAGCTGCGGGTCGTCCCGGCCGACCACAAGGGCGGCGACGACGAGGAGACCACCGTCGACCTCGCCCGGCTGCGGGTGACCGTCGACCCGGCCGCCGAGTGGCGGCAGATGTACGCCGAGAACGGCCGGCTGATGCGGGACAACTTCTGGCGCCCCGACCTCTCCGGCGTCGACTGGACCGGGGTGCTGGAGCGCTACCGCCCGCTGGTCGACCGGGTCGGCTCGCACGACGAACTGGTCGACCTGCTCTGGGAGGTGCACGGCGAGCTCGGCACCTCGCACGCCTACGTGCTGCCGTACGGCCGGTACACCGAGCCCGCCCGGCGCCAGGGCCTGCTCGGCGCCGACCTGGTCCGGGACGGCGAGCGGTGGCGGATCGCCCGCATCCTGCCAGGGGAGTCCTCCGACCCCAGGGCCCGCTCGCCGCTGGCCGCGCCCGGCGCCGCGATCCGCCCGGGCGACGCGGTGCTCGCCGTCAACGGCCGCCCGGTGGACCCGGTCACCGGCCCGGCTCCGCTGCTGGCCGGCACCGCGGGGCAGCCGGTCGAGCTGACCGTGGCGGGGAAGGACGGCACCGACCGCCGCCACCCGGTGGTCGTCCCGCTCGCCGACGAGGAGCCGCTGCGCTACCACGACTGGGTGGCCGGGCGGCGGGCCGCGGTGCGCGAGCTGTCCGGCGGGCGGCTGGGCTACCTGCACGTGCCCGACATGCAGACGGCCGGCTGGGCCCAGCTGCACCGCGACCTGGCCACCGAGATGGCCCGGGACGGCCTGGTCGTCGACATCCGGGGCAACCGGGGCGGCCACACCTCGGAGCTGGTGATCGAGAAGCTGGCCCGCCGGATCGTCGGCTGGAACGTCGCCCGGGACACCGACCACCCGGTGCCCTACCCCGAGGACGCCCCGCGCGGGCCGGTCGTCGCGCTCGCCGACGAGTTCTCCGGCTCGGACGGCGACGTGGTCAACGCCGCCGTCCAGGCGCTCGGCATCGGCCCGGTGGTCGGCACCCGCACCTGGGGCGGGGTGATCGGCATCGACAGCCGCTACCGGCTGGTCGACGGCACCCTGGTCACCCAGCCCAAGTACGCGTTCTGGGTGGAGAACTACGGCTGGGGCCTGGAGAACCACGGCGTCGACCCGGACGTCGAGGTGCCGTACGCCCCGCACCACTGGGCGGCCGGTGAGGACCCGCAGCTGTCCGAGGGCGTCCGGCTGGCCCTGGCCGCGCTCGCCGGGACGCCGGCCCGCACCGGGCCGGCGCTGCCCTGGCGGCAGTGACCGGGAGCGGGAAGCCGGCCCGGCCGGCTTCCCGCTCGCTTCCCGCTCCGGGGTGCGCGGGCGTGGGTAGGATGCGGGGCTGTTTCTTGATCCACAGCTCACGGGGGAACCACATGGCGCAGGGCTATCCACCGCCGCAGTACGGCCGGAATCCTTACGCACCGCAGCAGCACGCACCGCAGCAGCCGCCGCCGCAGCCCTACCCGCCGGCGCAGCCGTACCAGCAGCAGCACCAGGGCTACGCGCCGCAGCCGTACGCCCAGCCGTACCCGAACCCCTACCCGCAGCAGCCGCAGCAGCCGTACCAGCAGCGGCCGGCGCTGCCGCCCTGCCCCAGGGAGGCGGGCGGCGGCCGGCGCTTCCTCGCGATCGTGCTCGACTGGCTGCTCGCGATCGGCCTCGGCTTCGTGGCCGCCAACGCCGCGAGCCGCCCGACCACCCGGCAGGTGGCCGGCCACACCGTGCACAGCGGCGGCCCGGTGGTGCCGTACTTCGTGGCGCTGCTGGCGGTCGGCCTCGCGGTGTCCTTCCTCAACCAGGTGGTGCTCGCCCGGCTGACCGGCTTCAGCGTGGGCAAGGGGGTCCTGGCGATGCGGGTGGTGCGCCGCAAGGGCGTGACGCGGCCCGACACCTGGCGGCTCACCAGGCGCTGGCTGCTCGGCTTCGTGATCCTCGCGGTCGCCTTCCTCACCGAGGACTTCGACACCGACGAGGGCGACGTCGTCGGCATGCGCGCGGTGCGCTGGAGGCACCTCCAGGAGTACCAGCAGGCCGTCGCCCGGCTCGGCTAGGCTGCGCCCGTACGGCCGGGGCCCGTCCGGTCCCGGGTCCGTACGGGCCCCACCACACCCGACGTACCGATCCCGAGGAGCGCGCCATGGCCGGCGAGCCGCAGCCCGACTGCCTGTTCTGCAAGATCGTGGCGGGCGAGATCCCGGCGACGGTGGTGCGCAAGACCGAGCGCACCCTCGCCTTCCGCGACATCGCCCCCAAGGCGCCCGTGCACGTGCTGGTGATCCCGCACGCCCACTACCCGAACGCGGCCGCGCTGGCCGCCGCCGAGCCGGAGGTCGCGGGTGAACTGCTCGCCGAGGCGGGCGCGGTGGCGAAGGACGAGGGCATCGAGGACTACCGGCTGATCTTCAACACCGGTGCGGGCGCCGGGCAGACCGTCTTCCACGCGCACGTCCACGTGCTCGGCGGCATGTCGATGACCGAGCGCATGGTCTGATCGCGGTGTCCCAGCGCGAACTCGTCGTCCTCGGCACCGCCAGCCAGGTGCCCACCCGGCACCGCAACCACAACGGTTACCTGCTGCGCTGGGACGGCGAGGGCCTGCTGTTCGACCCCGGCGAGGGCACCCAGCGCCAGATGCTGCACGCCGGGGTCACGGCCACCCAGATCACCCGGATCGCGGTCACCCACTTCCACGGGGACCACTGCCTGGGCCTGGCCGGGGTGATCCAGCGGATCAACCTCGACCGGGTCCCGCACCCGGTCGACGTCTACTTCCCGGCCTCCGGCGAGGTCTACTTCGAGCGGCTGCGGCACTCCACCGCCTACCACGAGACGGCCGTGCTGCGGCCCCGGCCGATCGACGAGGCCGGCCCGCTGCCCGCGCCGGGCGCCCGCTTCGCGCTGGACGCCGTCCGGCTGGACCACCCGGTGGAGTCCTTCGGATACCGGCTGTCCGAACCGGACGGCCGCCGGCTGGTGCCGGAGAAGCTCGCCGCGTCCGGCCTGCGCGGCCCGGCGGTCGGCCGGCTCCAGCACGAGGGCGCGATCGAGGCGGACGGCCGCACCGTGACCCTGGAGGAGGTCAGCGAGCCGCGGCCGGGCCAGAAGTTCGCCTTCGTGATGGACACCCGGATGTGCGAGGGCGTGCACCGGCTCGCCGAGGGCGCGGACCTGATGGCGGTCGAGGCGACCTTCACCGACGCCGACGCCCGCCTCGCCGAGGAGCACGGCCACCTCACCGCCGGGCAGGCCGCCAAGGTCGCCGCCGAGGCCGGGGTGCGCACCCTGGTGCTGACCCACTTCTCCCAGCGCTACCCGGACCTCGGCCAGCACCTGGCCGACGCCCGCAAGCACTTCGACGGGGAACTGGTGCTGGCCGCGGACCTCGACCGGGTGCCCGTCCCGCCCCGCCGTCCGGTGTGAACGGCACGGCGGGCGCCGGGAAAAAGCGTTCGCGCCGGCCCCCGAACTGCCGGAGCATCGACGGGTGCGGCCCCGCCGCCCGCCCCGGCGATCACGCTCGCGGCGTACCCTGGTGCCCCGGAGACCCCGAGCGGCACACGACACCACGGATGGGATGAGGCAGGCCTCAGCGCCGACCCATGAGTGACACATCGCAGACCCGTACCAACGGACAGTCGCGCCCCGAACCCGCTGACGACGGCCGCGTCAGCGCCCGGTTCGTCATCCCCGAGAAGCACCCGATGGTCACCCTGCTCGGCACCGCGGACTCGCTGCTGCGCGTGATCGAACAGGGCTTCCCCGCCGCGGACATCCACGTGCGCGGCAACGAGGTGACCGCCACCGGGGAGCGGGCCGAGGTCGCCCTCGTCCAGCGGCTCTTCAACGAGATGATGCTGGTGCTGCGCACCGGCCAGCCCCTGACGGAGGACGCCGTGGAGCGCTCCATCGCCATGCTCCGCAGCCAGCGCGAGGACCCGGACAGCCCGGCGCCCTCCCAGGTGTTCACCGCGAACATCCTGTCCAACCGGGGCCGGACGATCCGCCCGAAGACCCTCAACCAGCAGCGCTACGTCGATGCGATCGACAAGCACACGATCGTCTTCGGCCTCGGCCCGGCCGGCACCGGCAAGACCTACCTGGCGATGGCCAAGGCCGTCCAGGCCCTCCAGGCCAAGGAGGTCAACCGGATCATCCTGACCCGCCCGGCGGTCGAGGCGGGGGAGCGGCTGGGCTTCCTGCCCGGCACCCTCTACGAGAAGATCGACCCGTACCTGCGCCCGCTGTACGACGCGCTGCACGACATGATGGACCCGGACTCCATCCCGCGCCTGATGGCGGCCGGCACCATCGAGGTCGCACCGCTGGCGTACATGCGCGGCCGCACCCTCAACGACGCCTTCATCATCCTCGACGAGGCCCAGAACACCTCGCCCGAGCAGATGAAGATGTTCCTCACCCGTCTCGGGTTCAACTCCCGGGTGGTGGTCACCGGCGACACCAGCCAGATCGACCTCCCGGGCGGCACCCGCAGCGGCCTCAAGGTCGTCCAGGAGATCCTGGCCGACGTGCCCGACATCCACTTCTCCGTCCTCACCAGCACCGACGTGGTCCGCCACAAGCTGGTCGGCCGGATCGTGGACGCCTACGAGCGCTGGGACGCCCGGCAGGAGGCCGAGGAGTTCTCCCCGGTGTCCCGCAAGTCGGCCCAGCGCCGGCCGGGCAAGGCCGCGGCAGCCCGAGCACCCCGACAGTCCCATCGCACCGAAAGCTGAGCACACAGCACCTCATGTCGATCGACATCGCCAACGAGTCCGGTTGGGAGGCCGACGAGGAAGCCATCCTCGACGTCGCCCGCTTCGCACTGGACAAGATGCGGATCCACCCGCAGTCCGAACTGTCCGTGATCCTGGTGGACGGTGCGGCGATGGAGGAGCTGCACATCCAGTGGATGGACCTGCCGGGGCCCACGGACGTGATGTCCTTCCCGATGGACGAGCTGCGCCCCGGCAAGGAGGGCGAGGAGCTGCCGCAGGGTCTGCTCGGTGACATCGTGCTCTGCCCCGAGGTGGCCGAGCAGCAGGGCAAGGCGGCCCCCTCCAAGCACTCGATGGACGAGGAGCTGCAGCTGCTCACCGTCCACGGGGTGCTGCACGTCCTCGGCTACGACCACGAGGAGCCCGAGGAGGAGGAGGAGATGTTCGCCCTCCAGAAGCGCATCCTGGACGACTGGCGGGCGGGCCGCGGCCTCGGCGGCATCTCCCCGGCCCCCACCACCCACTGAGCGCGGAGCCCGAACCCCTGTGAGTGGTGAGAGTACGAGCTTCATCCTCGGTGCCGTGCTGCTCGTCGTGCTCGGCTGGCTGGCCGCGTGCGCCGAGGCGGGCATCTCCCGGGTCTCCCGGTTCCGGGCGGAGGAGGCGGTGCGCACCGGGCGCCGGGGCTCCGCGCGGCTGCTGATCGTCGCCGCCGACCCGATCCGCTACCTCAACCTGGCCACCCTGATCCGGGTGGCCAGCGAGATGGCGGCGGCCGTCCTGGTCACCGTGGTGTGCGTGCGCAACGTCAGCCCGACCTGGCAGGCCGTGCTGCTGGCGTTCGGCGTGATGGTGCTGGTGTCCTTCGTCGCGATGGGGGTCTCACCGCGCACGATCGGGCGCCAGCACCCGATCACCACCGCGACCGCGGCCTCCTTCGTGCTGCTGCCGCTGGCGGCGGTGCTGGGCCCGATCCCGCGGCTGCTGATCCTGCTCGGCAACGCGTTGACCCCGGGCAAGGGCTACCGGGAGGGCCCGTTCGCCTCCGAGGCGGAGCTGCGGGCGCTGGTGGACCTCGCCGAGAAGGACGACGTGATCGAGGACGAGGAGCGCCGGATGGTGCACTCGGTCTTCGAGCTGGGCGACACCATCGTGCGCGAGGTGATGGTGCCGCGCACCGACCTGGTGATGATCGAGCGGCACAAGACCGTCCGGCAGGCGCTCACCCTGGCGCTGCGCTCGGGCTTCTCGCGGATCCCGGTGGTCGGCGACAACGAGGACGACGTGGTCGGCATCGTCTACCTCAAGGACCTGGTGCGCCGCACCCACATCAACCGGGAGGCGGAGGCCGAGGAGGTCGGCGCGGTGATGCGTCCGGCCGTCTTCGTCCCGGACTCCAAGCCGGCCGGCGACCTGCTGCGCGAGATGCAGCAGCGCCGTTCGCACGTGGCGATCGTGATCGACGAGTACGGCGGCACGGCGGGCCTGGTCACCATCGAGGACGTCCTGGAGGAGATCGTCGGGGAGATCACCGACGAGTACGACCGGGAGATCGCCCCGGTGGAGGACCTCGGCGACGGCTCGTACCGGATCACCGCCCGGCTGCTGGTGGAGGACCTGGGCGAGCTGTTCGGCATCGAGCTGGAGGACGAGGACGTCGAGACCGTCGGCGGCCTGCTGGCCAAGCACCTGGGCCGGGTGCCGATCCCCGGTTCCTCCTGCGAGATCCCGCTGCCGGAGTCGGGCGGCGACGGTCTGACCGGCATCCTGCTGACGGCCGAGTCCTCGGCGGGCCGCCGCAACCGGATCGGCTCGATGGTGGCCTCGCCCGTCCGTGCCGCCGAGGACGCCGGGGAGCCGGCGGGCGAGTAGCGGGTCCGCGGTCGCCGAGCGACCATGGAGGGCATGACGCACAAACTTCGCGCGGAGTACGGCCCGCAGGGGGCGGCCGGCGGAGTCAAGTCCTGGCACGTGGTGCGGGACGAGGACCTGTCGGTGGCGCTCTGCGGCCGGACGATGTCCGACGACGCCGAGACGCGGCCCGAGGAGGAGTGGGGCACCGGGCTGCGCTGCTGCCAGCAGTGCGGCTCGCTCTACCTGCACGAGACACCGCACATGGAGAGCCACCATCCCTACAGCTAGGCCCTGTCCGGCCCTGGGGCCTGGATCCAGGCACCGCATGGCCGAGCTCTGGAGGTCGCCATGAAGCTGCAAGACACGCTGACGCCCGTCGACCGCCGCCTGGCCATGGTGTGGCGGATCGGGGCCGGGCTCGGGGGGATCTTCCTGATCGTGTTCGGGGGCCTGGGGTTGGCCGACCACCCCGGGTTCCTGGCCACCCACGGCGACCGGATCGCCGGCCTGTCGACCAACGGGGCGCTGAGCATCCTGTCCATCGTGGCGGGCGCGGTCCTGGTGCTCGGGGCGGTGATCGGCGGGAACTTCGCGTCCAACCTCAACATGGCGGTGGGCGTGCTGTTCGTCCTGTCGGGCTTCTACGGTCTGACGGTGCTCGGGCGGCCGGACGCGAACATCCTCAACTTCCGGATGTCGAACGTGCTGTTCGCTTTCATCTTCGGCATCGTCCTGACCACCTTCGGGATGTACGGCCGGGTGAGCGGCCACCTGCCGCACGACAACCCGTACTGGCGCAAGCGGATCGAGGCCGAGGACGGCCGGCCGGCCGGTGCCGCCAAGACCTTCGTCAAGGTCCTCCGACCGAACGCCGGGCGGACCCACCCGGTCGGCCACTGACCGGCGCCGGGTGCCTATGCTCGGCGGCATGAGTGACATCGTCGAGCTCGACCCCGAAGACAAGAAGATCATCACCCTGGCCCGCTCGGTCCGCGCCCGCAACGGCGTCGCCGAGGGGGCCGCGGTGCGTGACGAGACCGGGCGCACCTACGTCGCCGGGACGGTCGCGCTGGAGTCGCTGCGGCTGAGCGCCCTGCGGACGGCGGTGGCGATGGCGGTGGCCAGCGGCGCCAGGTCGCTGGAGGCGGCGGCCGTGGTGAGCGAGGCGGAGCAGCCGGACGAGGCGGACCTGGCGGCCGTGCGGGACCTGGGCGGGGCCGGGACGCCGGTGCTGCTGGCCGGTCCGGACGGGGTGCTGCGGCTGGCCGCCGAGGCGCGCTGAGGCCCCGTCCGGGGGTCTGTGGGGGCCTGTGGGGGCCTGCGGGGGTCATGCCGGTACGGCATGGCCCCCGCCCCTGTCGGGCCGATAATCTCACCGGGGGAGTGGACTCGGTGAGGGGGCTGGGGGCATGGGGGCGGTGGCGTTCTTCGCCGGGCTGCTGCTGTTCGTGATGGGGCTGGGGAAGTGGCAGGAGACCGGGTCGGAGGTCTGGCTGTACGGCTCGCTCGGCTTCCTCCTGCTGCTGGTGGTGGTCTCGTTGATCCCCACCGGCGGCAAGGGCGGCAAGGGCGGCAAGAAGGGCTGACCGGCGCCCCGGGAGCCCCCGGGGGTGGGCCGGGGCGGCAGCGCTCCGGTGATCAGGGAGAATGGAGCCCATGAATGCCCCTTCCTCCTCGTACCGCTCCGGGTTCGCGTGCTTCGTCGGCCGGCCCAACGCGGGCAAGTCGACCCTGACCAACGCCCTGGTGGGGACGAAGGTCGCGATCACCTCCGACCGCCCGCAGACCACCCGGCACACCGTCCGCGGCATCGTGCACCGCCCCGACGCCCAGCTGGTGCTGGTCGACACCCCCGGTCTGCACAAGCCGCGCACCCTGCTCGGCGAACGCCTCAACGACCTGGTCCGCACCACCTGGGCCGAGGTCGACGTGATCGGCTTCTGCCTGCCCGCCGACCAGAAGATCGGCCCCGGCGACAAGTTCATCGCCAAGGAGATCGCCGGGATCAAGAAGACCCCGAAGGTCGCCATCGTCACCAAGACCGACCTGGTCGACTCCAAGCGGCTGGCCGAGCAGCTGATCGCCATCCACCAGCTCGGCATCGAGCTGGGTTTCGAGTGGGCCGAGATCATCCCGGTCTCCGCCGTGGGCGACAAGCAGGTGGAGCTGGTCGCGGACCTGCTCACCAAGCTGTTGCCGGAGGGCGACCAGCTCTACCCGGAGGGCGACCTCACCGACGAGCCCGAGCAGATCATGGTCGCCGAGCTGATCCGCGAGGCCGCGCTGGAGGGCGTGCGCGACGAACTGCCGCACTCGCTGGCCGTGGTGGTCGAGGAGATGCTCCCGCGCGAGGGCCGCCCGGCGGACCGTCCGCTGCTGGACATCCACGCCAACGTCTACATCGAGCGGCAGAGCCAGAAGGCGATCGTGATCGGCGCCAAGGGCTCGCGGCTCAAGCACGTCGGCACGACCGCCCGCAAGCACATCGAGGCGCTGCTCGGCACGCCGGTCTTCCTGGACCTGCACGTCAAGGTCGCCAAGGACTGGCAGCGCGACCCCAAGCAGCTGCGCAAGCTGGGCTTCTGACGGATCGTCGGGCCGGTCCGCCGGTCCGCCGGTGCCGCGCGAGGGCCGCGCCCGCTACGCGCCCTCGCGCAGCACCAGGGAGACCAGCTCGCGCTGCGAGTCGGTGAGCTTCGGGTCGGCGCAGTAGACCGTCCGGCCGTCGACGGTGATCTCGTAGTGGAAGCCGTCCGGCACCCCGTACGAGGGCGCGCGCAGCCCGCCCGCGACGGCCTCGCGGGCGAGCGCGTGGACGTGCGGGGCGTCCGTGCGGTCGTCGGTGTCGATCTCCGCCTGGCGGGCGATCCCCGCGAAGCCGCCGGTCCGGGTCACCTGGATGCGCATGGTGCCCATGGTGCTCCCCGGGGAGGGGGTTTGCCGGTCTTTTCCCGGACCGTGACCTTGGGTCCGCCTCGACCCGGTCCCGACCGGCCTCCCGACCGGCCTCCCGACCGGGCCCCGGGAGCTCCCGGGAGC